>JAIXVS010000004.1 GCA_027482795.1 Rhodobacter sp. | reverse complement strand
TCGACCCACACGCTTGGCTCGCCGACACCCTCGCACAAATCCCTGACTACAAGATTACAAAGGTCGACGAATTGCTGCCATGGCACTGGAACGGATAGCGGTCAGACCGGACGCTTACCACAAGGCACGGATCAGATCGGCGCTTCCCATAGCTCGATGTAGACGTGATCATTGTCTCCAGCTTCGGCCACGGCAGTGCCAAAGTAAACTGGATCGCCAAGCGCGCGGTGCGGGCCGTCTGGCAATTCCAGCGCGGCGCGCGTGCGTCCGATATAGCTGCCATCAGGTTGTGGCACCATCTTGCCTGAATTGGTCACCATGACGGGCGTTCCGTCGCTCAGTTCTAGGCAATAGCGGGCCTCGATGGCATAGGAACCATCGGGCGAGGCATAAGCAAAATCTGCACCGCCAGGAAGGATGCGCGCGCTCCAGTCACCCCCCCGCGCTTCGCCGCCCGTGATCGGGAACATCGCCCGCACTGTGCCTTGGGTGGTTGTGAACTGAACTGCGGGCCCCAGATCGGCGCGGATCACGATGGCGCGGCGCAGGCTTGGCTGTTCCAGTGCAGCGGCTGCCCCAAGCGCGGTGATGTTTAAGTCTTCAGCCCTCATACGTCACCTTGCCATCGCAGATTGTCAGCTTGACGCCCAGCTCGGAAATTTCTTCGGCGGGCGTTGTTTCGATATCGCCCGACAAAAGCACAAGGTCTGCCAACATGCCTTGGCGCAAAGCACCTGTCTGATCCTCCATAAAGCCGACATAGGCACCGTTGCGGGTAAAGGCTTTCAGCACCTCTATCAAAGGCAGGCGTTGGTCTGGCTGCCCTTGCAGATAGGGGCGGCGCGTAAGGGCTGTCTGGATACCCAGCAGCGGATCGACGGCCACGATGGGCCAGTCCGAGGAGAAGGCCACCACAGCGCCTGCTTCGTGCAGCATCCGCCACGCATAGGCATATTGCGCCCTGTCTGGACCGATGCTGCGCGTTGTGGGGCTTTCACCCTGCGGCGCGTGCAAGGGCTGAACCGATGCGATGACGCCAAGTTCTGCAAAACGTGGAATGTCAGAGGGATCTATCACCTCGATGTGTTCAATCCGGTGGCGGCTGTCGCGCGGGCCATTGGCCTTGCGCGCGGCCTCGTAGCCGTCCAGCGCGATACGCACAGCGGCATCGCCGATGGCGTGAACGGCAATTTGCATCCCGCGACGATCAATTTCAATGGCAGCCTTGGCAAAGGTTTCGGCGTCAAAAATCGGATCGCCTCGGTGTCGCGGTTGGCCAGCATAGTCGTGCAGCATAGCCGCCGTGCCGCTTTCGATTACACCGTCAACAAAGATCTTAACCCGGTTGCTGGTCAACCAGTCGCCTGTGAAATCGCGGGTCATCGCGCTGGCACGTTCCAGTTCCGACAAGGGCATAGCGCGGGTGTAATGGAAGGGCACCGAGACGCGGGCGATCAAGCCGCCCTCTTGTTCCACGCTGCGCAATAACTCTAAAAGATGGCGGTTGCCGTCCATGTTGTGCATGGATGTGATGCCCTTACTGGCGCAAAACCGTAGCCCTGCTTTCAGCACATCCACATCTTCGCGCCATTCGGCTGCCGTGGGCGGCACGGGCGGTTCGATCCCCGACATGCCCAGCATCTCGCGCCCGCCAGAGCTGCGCAGATCAAGCACTGGCAGAAGAGCGAGCTTTTCCCGCAACTCGCCTAAAGCGCGGCCATCAGTGCCCATCACCACCTCATTGCCTTCGGGCAGGTCGCGCCCATGCAGCAGACCTGCTGCGGACAGCGCGGCTGTGTTAGCAAAAAGCGTGTGGAAATCATAGGCCATCACGGCAAGAGGTCGCTCAGGGCACATCTGGTCGAGAATATGGCGGTCTAGCCGTGTGCCGGGGCCGAGAATTTCGTAATCCGCCCCCTGCGCGAACAATAGCCCTTCGTTGGGCTTGGCTGCCGCAAAGGCACGAACGGCCGCCTGCATCGCATCAAAGCCCCGCGTATCGCCCAGTTGCAGCAGCGTCTGTCCATAGGCACCTGAAAACAGATGCAGGTGAGATTCGACAAAGCCAGGCAACAGCGTTCCGCCCTGCGCATCGACGATATGCGTCTGCGGCCCTGCAAGGGCGCGCACAGTCGCCTCATCGCCCACGGCGGCAAGACGGTTGCCCTTGATGGCCACGGCTTCGGCGCGGGGTGTGCTATCGTCCATGGTCAGGACGCGGGCGTTCAGGATGATGAGATCGGCGGTCATGTGGCGGTATCCTTGCGGCGCGGATGGGCGGCGCAGTCATCGGTGAAGATCAGGGTCACAAGCATTTTGGTACGCCCGCGCAAAGCCCGCTCATGCTCTGCAAGGGTCATCTCTTCATCCGTGATAAGCTGGATGAAACAGGGCATCCAAATGTCATGGAAAAGCCTGCTGAGATAGGCGGGCGGGCTGTATTGCCCTGCGCGCGTGGCCAGGTCAAGCTCCGCTAGGAAATCGGCGATCACCCCAATCAGCGCGCCCGAAACTGCCGCATATTGGCGCGACAGGTCAGTATCAGGATGGCGGATCGACGCGGCTTCGGCATAGCGCCAAACCCTTTTGCCTGCGATGTCAAGCGTGCGGCCCGAGACGCGCAGGAAAAGGTCGGTCAGCAAATCGCACAATTCGACCCCATCGCGCCAATGCAGGGCACGGTCATTTTCGCGGGCCTCGGTTGTGCCTTCGGTAATCATGGCAATCAGAATGCCGTCCTTCGAGCCGAAGTAATTGAACACGGTGGGCGCCGAGATGTCCGCTGCAGTGGCGATATCAGCCATCGTGGTCGAATCAATACCCTGACGACTGAACAAATCGCGCGCCGCTTGGATGATCTCATCGCGCTTGCGTGCCTTCTTTCGGTCGCGCAACCCAAGCTCTACCGCAGCCTTGATTTTGGTCAGTTCGGTCATCGGGCCCCCAAATTCTTTGTCTAGATTAAAATTTTTATTGACTAAAAGAATTTTGTCAATACTCCTACGCTGACAAAGGTGACCTCTCATGCTCGACTTACGAAATTTGACAAAACGCTTCGGCAAAGGTGACAGCGCGTTTACCGCTTTGCACGAAGTTAGCTTCTCGATCAAAGAGGGGGAGTTCTTTACCCTGCTTGGGCCATCAGGCTGCGGGAAGACAACGCTTTTGCGCATGATCGCTGGGTTCGAGCCGCCGAGTGGCGGCGCACTTGTGCTGGATGGCCGCGATATCGCGCAGATGCCGCCCAACCGCCGCCCTGTGAATACTGTTTTCCAGAACTATGCCCTCTTTCCGCACATGACAGTCGCCGAGAATGTCGGCTTTGCCTTGAGTGCGATGGGCCGCCCCAAGGCCGAAATCAGTGAAACCACCGTCCGTATGCTAGATCTTGTGCAGCTGTCGCATCTTGCCCATCGCAAAAGCGGCGAGTTGTCAGGCGGCCAGCAGCAGCGCGTGGCGCTGGCCCGTGCGCTGGCCCCCAAACCGCGTATCCTTTTGCTGGACGAGCCGCTTTCCGCGCTGGACATGAAATTGCGCAAGGAAATGCAGGTTGAGCTAAAGCGGCTGCAACAAGAAACGAGGCTGACCTTTGTCTTTGTCACGCACGATCAGGAAGAAGCCCTGACCATGTCCGACCGCATTGCTGTCATGAACGGCGGCCGCATCCAGCAGATCGCCACCCCACGAGAGCTTTATGACCAACCAGCCAATCGCTTTGTCGCGGGCTTTATCGGCGAGACGAATTTCCTGCCCGCCCATTGCACCAAGGGCCTGTTGACCTTGCCGCAGGCGGCGGCTTCGCTGCCGGTCAGCTATGCCGACGGCCCAGTGACGCTGATGGTTAGACCAGAACATATCTTGCTGGGCGAGACGCAAGCCAGCGCATTGACCCTGACGGCGCGGGTCGAGAGGCTGGTGTATTTCGGCACCGACACGCATGTCCATTTGCAGGCTGAAGGTGAGCTGACGTTGATTGCGCGGGTTCAGAATGGGATGCGTAGCGGCGCGCCTTACCGCGAAGGCGAGACCGTCACAATTTCGTTGCCCAGCGAGGCGCTGCGTCTCTTGCCGCAAGAGGTCGCATGATGGATGCCGAGGCCCGCCTACAGCAGGACGATACCCGCCGCCGCTGGGCCCTAGCCCTACCTGCTGTCACGATCATCACGCTGTTTTCCATTCTGCCGCTGGTTTTGGTGGTGGTCTATTCCTTTCTGACACCGGGCGACTTCGGCAACGTTAAATGGCAGTTGTCGTTTGAGGGTTGGTTTGGCGTTTTGTTTGAACGCGACATCTTCGATGACACGGTCAGCTTTTCGGACGCGCATCTGACGATATTGGGCAGATCGGTTGCCCTTTCCTTGGCAACGACGTTCATCACGCTTGTTCTTGGGGTTCCGACGGCGTGGTTCATCGCAACGCGCCCTGCTCGGCAGCGTGCGTTCTGGCTGTTCATGATTACGATTCCGTTCTGGACGAACCTTTTGGTCCGCACCATTGCGGTGCAGGAAATGATAAGATCGGAGGGTGTATTTAACAGCCTTTTCCTGTGGCTGCGTGTGATCGATGCGCCGATCCAGATGATGTTCACCAACTTTGCGGTGCTGCTGGGCATGGCCTATGTCTTTTTGCCGCTGATGGTGCTGCCCGTCTACGCCGCCATTGAAAAGTTCGATTTCCGTCTGGCTGAGGCAGCATACGACCTTTACGCCTCGCGGCTTTATTGTGCACGAAAGGTGATTTTGCCAATCGTTCGCCCTGGGATTATTGCTGGTTCGATCTTGGTCTTTATCCCTTCGCTATCTGCCTATGTCACACCGCGCATCATGGGCGGGGGCAAGTCGATGATGCTGGGCAACCTGATCGAGATGCAATTCGGGCAAGGGCGCAACTGGCCGCTTGGGGCCGCGCTTGCGCTGACCCTGACTGCTTTGGTGTTGGTGGCGCTGGTCTGGTATACGCGGCTTACTTCGGGAAAGCGCAAAGATGTCTGATCGCGGTTTTGACATCCGCCGCCTTCCCGGGGCGGCACCGCTGGCCATCACATGCTTTGTGATCCTGTATATCCCGATGGCGATCCTTGTTTTCAATTCGTTCAACGCTGGAAAGTCCATTGGTGATTGGGAAGGGCTATCGCTGCAATGGTATGCGGCCGCGCTGCAAAACGAAGCGTTCCTGAATGCGGCCCGCACCTCGCTGATCCTTGCCACGATTTCAGCCCTGATCGCCACAGTCATCGCAACACTGGCCGCGCTTTCGACAACGCGCTCAAAGACCTTTCGCGGCGAAGCGTCGATCAACATGCTGCTTAATCAGCCGCTGATGGTGCCCGAGATCGTGTTGGCGATCGCGCTGCTTATCATCGTGGCGCAGATCAAGCAGGCAACGGGTTATGCTGGGCTGGGCTATCTGATCCTTGCCCACAGCGCCTTTTGCATTCCCTTCGCCTATATGCCGATCCGCGCCCGCCTTGAAGGGATGGATCTGACGCTGGAAACCGCTGCGGCTGATCTTTACGCCAGCCGTTTCTATACCTTCCGCAAGGTGACACTTCCGCTGCTGGCCCCGGCGATCCTTGCGGGGTTTATGCTGGCCTTCGTCATCTCGCTGGATGATGTCGTAATATCGGAATTCCTGAAATCCCCAGGACAGGACACGCTGCCCACTTATCTGCTGGGCGAACTTAGGCGGAACCTGACCTCGGAAATCTATGCCATATCCTCGCTTCTTCTTCTGATAAGCGTGCTGATCGTCGCGGGGTCATGGCTGCTGACAAGAAGAAAAACCTAACCCAACAAAGGAGATCAAATTGAAAGCCCTGACCTTTACGACGGCGCTTGTTGCCATTTCCACCCTTCCCGCCTTGGCTGAAGGGACGCTGAACATCTACAACTTCGGCCTCTACACGCCGCCTGATCTGATCGAAAAGTTCGAAAAGACCCATAACGTCGAAGTGACGGTAACCGAATACGACAGCAACGAAACCGCCTTGGCCAAGATCGAGGCTGGTGGGCATGGCTTCGACATCATTGTCCCCTCAGGCTATGTGGTGCCAGTTTACCTTGAAAAGGGCCTTTTGCTAAGATCTGAGCCCAACCAGTTGCCGAATTTCGCTAATGTCGATCCTGAATGGGTTGACGTGTCTTGGGATGCTGGGCGCTCTTACACCGTGCCATGGGTCTGGGGCACCACCGGTGTCATGGTGAACACCAAGGTCTATAGTGGCGACATCAACACGACTGCCATATTCCTTGATCCGCCAGAAGAGTTGAAGGGAAAGGTCAACGTTGTCCCTGCTATGCAAGACGTGATCGACATGGCAATCTTTACGGTCGGCGGTGAAGCCTGCACCTCTGACAAAGACGTGCTGAAAGCGGCCCTTGATAAATTGGTTGCAGCCAAAGAGAACTGGGCATCCATCGACTACGCGAGCTTTGAAAAGTTCATCAACGAAGACCTGCAGGCATCGGTCTTTTGGAGCGGGGCCGCCATGCGGATTCGCGAGGCAAACCCTGGCTTTGCCTATGGCTATCCGAAGGAAGGCTTCCCATTGTGGCAGGACAATGTGGCCATCCTCGCCGACGCGAAGAATGTCGATAATGCGAAACTGTTCCTTGATTTCATCATGGACCCAGAGAATGCAGCGATGATTTCGGCCTATACAGGCTATGGCAACGCGATCAAGGGCAGTGAGGCGTTTATGTCCGCTGCACTACTGGCCTCACCAGAAATGACGATCCCTGAATCTGCCAAAGGCGTCGCGCGTTTGCAGAAAACCTGTTCGCCTGAAGTGCAGGCGCTTTATGCGCGCATGTGGACTGACCTGACGAAGTGATTTCTGCTTTGGACGGTCGGTGCAGCTGTGTCGACCGTCCATCAATTCTCGCCGCACCACACGAGAAGCGAGGTATGCCCAAGCGGCGCGTGAACAGAACCAAGATTTGCAGACAGCTTACTTGGCAGCTTTAGCAGCACGGAATGCGAGATTTCGGCAAAAGTTCAACCGCCAAAGCGCATAACCTGAAGGCCGCAGGGTCAAATCCTGCCCCCACAGCCAAAAAAAATCATATGTACTATAACATCAGACAAAAAATCGTTTGAGTTCGGCAAAGCGTGTGCCATCCTCGCCGGAATTGCCCTAACTCACCGCCGCGAAAACTTCGCCTGCGAACAATTTTCTTGCGGTGCGCAGTGTTCCTGCACTTTGGACGTTTCCAGATGCATCGGTTTGCAGCAGCACCTCAGCAATCCCTGTTGGATGTTCAATCTTCCAGCGGCCATCTTTTGGCGGGTTGCATAAGGCTGAGGCTGGCCCATCCGTTAGTGTGCAGGCGCTGGCGACGCTGATCGCGGCCAAGACCCCAATGCTGGCGTGGCAGCGGTGGGGAATAAAGCTGCGGGTGTTGATTGCGCCGCCGCTTTGCGGTGCGGAAACAAGCGTCATTTTCGGGACGGATTTTTCCAACACATTGCCAAGGTTCATCATAGGCCCAGCTTGCAGGCGGATGGCCTCTAGCCGCGCCTTTAGTGCGCTATCACGATCTAGCACTTCGCGCGGTTCCTGCCCTGTCAGGCCAAAATCCGCGGCAAGCATCACCACAATCGGCATCCCGTGATCAATTAAAGTGCAGTCGATTCCATCAATGACATCCAGCGCGCGGCCTGTCGGCAGCAGCGACCCACAGATCGCGCCTGCGCTGTTTTCAAACATCAATGGAATGGGCGCGGCCGTGCCTGGTACACCATCAATCGCGCAATCACCGTCATATCGCACCCGCCCTTGGGGGGTTTGAATTTCGGCGGTGGCGATCTCGCCCGTATTGACCATATGGATGCGAACGTGGGTCAGCCCGTCTTGCGCAGGCACAAGACTACGTTCAATGGCGGCAGGGCCCACGGCGGCCAGAATATTGCCGCAGGGCTGCGCATCTGACACCAGCGCCTGATCCACAAAAACCTGCAAAAACAGGTAGTCCACATCGGCATCGGCGCGCGTTGAAGGCGCAAGAATGGCCACTTTGCTGGTCAACGGATCGCCCCCGCCAATACCGTCAATCTGGCGCGGGTCTGGGCTGCCCATAATGCACAGCAGAAGGGCGTCGCGGGCAGCCGCATTGCTGGGCAAATCCTGCGCCAGAAAAAACGCGCCTTTCGATGTGCCCCCCCGCATCCACAGGCAAGGTATGCCATCAGACATATTTCAGCCCCTTGGCGGCAAGAGCAGGGCGCATGTCATATAGATCAAGGCCCAGAACGCCTGCGGCCAGCTTTGCGCGCTTGGCCTCCTCGGTTGCAAGGCGTTTGTTGGCGGCATCTAACACCGCCTCAGCCTCGGCATACCGCACCACGACGACACCATCATCATCGGCGACCACAATATCGCCCGCATGAATGGTTTGGCCTGCGCAGACAATGGGCACATTCACATCGCCCAGTGTTTCCTTGACCGTGCCCTGCGCCGAAATCGCGCGCGACCAAACGGGAAAGCCCATGGCGGTTAAATCGCGCACATCGCGCACGCCAGCGTCGATTATCAGCCCCTTGCACCCCCGCGCCACGGCAGATGTGGCCAGCAAATCGCCGAAATAGCCCATATCGCAGGGCGCAGTTGGGGCCAGCACCAACAAATCGCCCGCGCGCAGCTGTTCAATGGCGACATGCAGCATCCAATTATCGCCGGGCGGGGCAGAGATGGTCACGGCACTGCCCGCAACCTGCGCGCCTGCATAGATAGGGCGCATCGCTGAGGCAAGGCAGCCGCGACGGCCCTGCGCCTCGTGCACGGTGGCGACCCCTGCGCGCGCCAGCCCGTCAATCACCGATTGCGGCGCGCGGGGGATGTTTTGAATGACCTGCGGCATGTTAATGATCCTTTTTTGCAGGCGGCGTCCCATGCGTGTGGAAGGTGTCAATCGTCTTCAGCCCCCAAGCCTGCCCCTTTTTGCGCTCGGTTTCGCTCCAGACCACGGTCTGCCAATCGGGGTCAAGGATCAGCCGCGCGCCTGCATTGGCCAACTCAACACGGTTGCCAGCAGGCTCCCACACATACAAAAAGAAC
>JAIXVS010000041.1 GCA_027482795.1 Rhodobacter sp. | reverse complement strand
GCTATGTCTGCCACAGCCAAATGATCCGCCCCATGCGCGACGAGGTGGAACGCTATGGCCACTATTCGCTGGCAGCGGAATCGATGTATGACCATCCGTTCCAATGGGGCAGCAAACGCACGGGGCCCGATTTGGCCCGTGTCGGCGGGCGCTATTCCGATGCATGGCATGTCGACCATCTAACCAACCCGCAAGCGGTGGTGCCTGAATCGGTGATGCCGAAATACAGCTACCTTTTGCGCGCCAAAATCGATGGCAAACATATCGCGCAGATCATGTCGACCCATGCCATGGTCGGCGTGCCCTATACCAGCGAGATGATCGAGGCGGCTGTGAGCGACTTTAAGGCGCAGGCCAACCCCGACGGCGATACATCGGGCGTCGAGGCGCGCTATGGCAAGGTCACCCTGTCCAATTATGACAATCAGCCAGAGCTAACCGAAATGGACGCGCTGATTGCCTATTTGCAGGTGCTGGGCACGATGGTGGATTTTTCCACCTTCCAACCAGACCCAACGCGGTAAGGGGGGCATCATGGATATGTATAGCCTGATGCGCGAATTTGCCGATAGCTGGGCCTTGCTAGCGCTGTTTGTCGTCTTTCTGGGCGTGGTGCTTTGGGCCTATCGGCCAGGCTCGCGCGCGGTGCATGACGACATTGCACAGTCCATCTTTCGGAACGATCTGAAACCCGCGCCTGATGCGGCGCAAGACAGGGAGGCGTAATTATGTGCGCCAAGCAAATCACCAAAAACGCCCATTCCAAGCCCCAAGTGGAAACCACAGGCCATATCTGGGACGGGGTCGAGGAATTGAACAACCCCCTGCCACGCTGGTGGGTCTGGGTGCTGTATCTGACCATCATCTGGGGCATTGGCTATACCATTGCCTACCCCGCATGGCCCATGATTTCGGGGGCAACGCAGGGCATACTTGGCCCGCAAGAACGCGCCGCCGTGGCTGCGGAAATTGACCGTTTTGACGCAGCCAATGGCGATATCAAGGCGGCCCTTATCGCCGCGCCCTTGGCCGATATCCCCGCAGATCAGGCGCTGAAAGCCTATGCCATTCCCGCTGGCGCATCGGTGTTCAAAAACAACTGCGCAGCCTGCCACGGGTCTGGCGCGGCGGGGGTTCAGGGCAAAGGATACCCCAACCTTTTGGACAACGATTGGCTGTGGGGCGGCGATATGGAGGCGATCCATACTACCCTCACCCACGGTATCCGCAACACAACCGACCCAGATGCGCGCTATTCGCAAATGCCCAAATTCGGCGCGGATGGTCTGCTAGAGCCTGCCCAAATTGCCGCAGTGGTTGAACATGTCCTGAAAATCTCGGGTCAAGACCATGACGCCGCGCTGGCGAGCGCTGGGGCCACGGTGTTTGCTGAGAACTGCGTCGCCTGCCACACCGAGGCGGGCACGGGCGACCGTAACTTCGGCGCGCCGAACCTAACGGACGCAATCTGGCTGTACGGCGGCGACCGCGCCACCATCACCGATACGGTGGTGAACGCGCGCTTTGGCGTGATGCCCGCCTGGGCGGGCAGACTGTCGGAAGACGAAATCCGCGCCG
Organism: Rhodobacter sp.; assembly: GCA_027482795.1. Taxonomy (GTDB): domain Bacteria; phylum Pseudomonadota; class Alphaproteobacteria; order Rhodobacterales; family Rhodobacteraceae; genus Cypionkella. The sequence goes on along the minus strand of JAIXVS010000041.1, from coordinate 5,477 downwards.
TGGCGACCTATGTGCACAGTCTGGGCGGGGGGGAATAGCGTACGTTCCAAGCAAAACCAAAGGCTGCTGCACGGAAAAAAGGCTGCCGCAAGGAAACTTGTGGCAGCCTTGCTGTATGCGCCACTTTAATGCTGCGTTAACCGGGAAAACATGCTATGCGCGAGTCAAGCGGAATTGTTTAGAGTCTAGGTTGCAGGAGTGGCCTTTATGACCGTCGTAGTTTCGACCAAAAAATATGACTACACAGAGCTAAACTTTAGCAAATTTCGCTCCCCAAGCAGTCAAACTAGTGAAAGATTTCCAACCGAAACGGAATCGCTAGACTTGGCCGACTTAGGCTATCGCGATTCAGGTTACGAAAAGATTTATACAGAAACCTATAATTCAAACCTAGTGGTTGAGAAGCAAGCGGGTGCTTTTTCCACCGCCCTAATATTATCTGGGATGGATCTGGGGGGGAGCGTAACCGGCAACACCTTGGCAGGAACATCGGCGGGTTTTTCAATTTTTGAGTATAACAGAGAAGATTTGCTTGGTTTTACGTCATTTTTTGACCTCGACCAACCATTTTCTGCCAATGCACTGTTAACAGTAATGAATACCACAAGCACGGCCGACGACATTTCTTTTGTCAGCACGTTTCTTGCCAATTCTGATCTTATTCTCCTATCTCGATACAATGATAAAGCGCGCGGTTACAACGGCGACGACGTTATGCGTGGCTACGCTGGGGCCGACACGCTGTATGGCGATGCGGGCAATGACAAAATCATGGGCGGCACTGGGCGCGACTATCTTTATGGCGGCGCAGGGGCGGATGATTTTATTTTCAAATCGGGCGAGACTGGAAATTCCGCCAGCACGCGGGATGTGATCTTTGACTTTTCTGCAAGGTCAGACGATCTTGACCTAAGTTTGATCGACGCAAATTCCAAAACCACCGTTGATAACAAATTTGCATTTGGCGGCACAAAGGCAGGGTCGAATGATGTATGGTTCGCGCGATCTGGCAGCAGTGTGATTGTTTACGGCGATACGAACGGCGATGCCAAGGCCGATTTTGCGATTGAACTGCGCGGGGTGTCCAGCCTATCGGCGGGCGATTTTATTCTTTAGCGCCCGTCCTTGCCGCAGCTTTATCAATGCCAATTAGGGTTGGTTCTGTGGCCTGAAAACTACACCCCGCCACAGCCCGTGGCGCGATACATCCTTTTCGCATTGACGCCTATGCCGTGTGCTGAATATATCCTATCGTATAGGATCGGGGGTGTGCGATGGCCAAGTTTAACGCTGCGGTACGGTTCAATATCAACACCGTAAACCTGAATTGGTATTCCGATTTTTACGAGGGCGAAGTGTTGCGGCGCGGCATTAATGAAACCATAGACGGGGTGACCTACCGCGATACTTTGGTCGTGAATGGGTTCAATGAACGCGCGGCCTTTTGGTCAGACTATTATCTTAGCTTTGCAGGCAGTGCGATCACAGGGTCAACGTCGCGGGGCAATGTGTCTGGCACCGTGAACGTCATGGCAGAAACCTACGCCGACGAAGACGGAAATCTATACGGCCTATGGGGCCTAAGCGGTTTTGCCATATCCGCGCGCACGATTTTAAGCGCGGTTAAATCAAATACCACTGCCGATGATATCGGCCTGTTCAGAACGGCCCTTAGCCGCGCAGACACGATTACCCTGTCGCCGTTCGACGATAATATGTCAGGCTTTGCAGGCAATGACACGATCTATGGCTATGGCGGCGAAGATTCGCTTTCGGGTGGAACGGGCGCAGATCACATCTATGGGGGCGCTGGGCCCGATAACTTTGTCTTTAACGATGGCGAGACGGGACTGGGCGCTGCGCGCCGCGATGTGATTCATGATTTTAGGCGCAATGATGATGACCTTGATCTGCGGCTGATTGATGCCAACACGAAACTGCGCGGCGATCAAAGGTTTGATTTTAGCGTAACAACCCCAGCCAAGAACGCCGTCTGGTTTGTCAAATCGTCAGATGGTGTGATCGTCTATGGCGACACCAATGGCGACCGCCGCGCCGATTTTGAAATTGATGTGCGCGGTGTGTCGTTTCTGACGGCAACCGATTTCGCGCTTTAGCATCGCAGCAAACCCGCGCGCATAACGCCTGACATTGATTTAACTCAAGGCGCAGGTGCAGGTTTTCCCTATGCTTTCGGTAAAAGTGGCCCCGCGCCACGCCGAATCGCATTGTGGAGCTTGCAAATGTCCAGCGTCGACCAACCCCCGCCCGCGCTATACGCGCCGCGCGAACCCATCTTTCCGCGCCGTGTTTACGGGTTTTTCCGCAATCTGAAATGGGCGCTGATGGTGCTGCTGCTGGGCATCTACTACATCACCCCGTGGATCCGCTGGGATCGCGGGCCAAACTTGCCCGATCAGGCCGTGCTGATCGACATGTCAGGCCGCCGCTTCTTTTTCTTTATGATCGAGATTTGGCCACACGAGTTTTACTTTGTGGCGGGCCTGCTGATTATGGCGGGGCTCGGGCTGTTCTTGTTCACCTCGGCTGCGGGGCGGGTCTGGTGCGGCTATGCCTGCCCGCAAACGGTGTGGACAGACCTGTTTATTCTGGTCGAACGCTGGATCGAAGGGGACCGTAACGCGCGCATCCGCCTGCATCGCCAGCCGTGGAACTGGGAAAAGCTGGTCAAAAACGGCATAAAATGGTGGGTCTGGCTGGCCATTGCGCTGGCCACGGGGGGCGCTTGGATATTCTATTTCACCGATGCACCGACCCTATTTTTCGATCTGATCCATTTTCAGGCCCACCCCGTTGCCTATGTCACTATGGGGGTTCTGACTGGCACCACTTTTTTCTTTGGCGGTTTTGCGCGCGAACAGATTTGCATTTACGCCTGCCCATGGCCGCGCATTCAGGCCGCGATGATGGACGAAGACACCCTGACCATAGGCTACCGCGATTGGCGCGGAGAGCCGCGCGGCAAGCTTGAAAAGGCGGGGCAGGACGTTCAGGGCAATGGTGCCCAAACTCACGGCGACTGCATCGATTGCATGGCCTGCGTCAATGTCTGCCCCCAAGGCATTGATATCCGCGATGGCCAGCAGCTGGCCTGCATCACCTGCGGGCTGTGCATTGATGCCTGCAATGGCATTATGGACAAAATCGGCAAGCCGCGCGATTTGATCGGGTATCTTGCCCTAACCGACGAGGTGGCCGAACGCGCGGGCGCGCCCAAGAAATCCCTTTGGCGGCATATTCTGCGCCTGCGCACGGTGGTCTACACTGTGCTGTGGGCGGGGGTTGGCGTGGGGCTGATCGTGGCGCTGTTTTTGCGCGCGCCCTTGGATGTAAACGTCACCCCCGTGCGCAACCCGCAATATGTCACCCTGTCAGATGGGTCTATCCGCAACGCCTATGATCTGCGCCTGCGCAATATGCAGGGCGATGACCGTGTGTTTGCCGTCTCGGCCAGCAGCGCGATTGCGACCTTCCTTTTGGCCTTTGACGGGCAGGATGATCTGAACATCACGGTGCCCGCCAACCAAACCAAAACCGTGCGCCTGTTTGTCACTGCCCCTGTGGAAACCTTGGCCGTGGGGGCCGAACGCACCGATCTGCGCCTGTGGATCATGGACATGGGGCCAGATGGCACTGCCGTTGATCCCCTGCGCATCCACTATGACACCGTGTTCTACGGCGCAGACGCACACCATGATGATGACGATGGAAAGGATAACTAAGATGCCCTCGAACACTCCAAGGCAATCCGAATTCAGAATAACAGGCCCAATGGTGTTTGCCTTTACCGCATCGGCCTTTGCGCTGATTATTGGGGTAAATATGCTGATGGCCTACCGCGCGATCAGCACCTTTCCGGGGCTAGAGGTGAGCAGTTCCTACGTGGCCAGCCAAACCTTTGATGCCGATCGCGCGGCGCAAGTCGCGCTGGGCTGGCGGCTGGTGCAAGCCTATGATCCCGCGCTGGGCCAGCTATCCCTGCGCTTCACCGATAGCGCAGGCGCGCCCGTGCAGCTGGCTGATGTGCAGGTTCTGATAGGCCGCAGCACCGAAGCGCGCCAAGATTTCACCCCCACATTTGCCTATTCCCAAGGGGCCTATCTGGCAGATGCCCAACTGGGGCAGGGCAAATGGGTGATGCATATCAGCGGCCACGCACAGGATGGCACCCTGTTTCGCCAACGCTTGGCCCTTTGGGTGAAAGGCTAGGCTATGACGCTGCAAACTGCCCTGACCTCCCCCTCCTATGAAGCTGGCGGCATGGCCGCTTGCCCCGCCTGCGCAGTCGCGCCGTCTGCCCAATCCATCGCGGCGCTTGCGGCGGGCAGGGGGGCCAATATCATGCTGTCCCTGCCCGCCGCCCATTGCGCCGCCTGTATCAGCACAGTGGAAAGCGCCCTGATGGGGCAGGCGGGGGTTAAGGCCGCGCGCCTAAACCTTACCCAACGCCGCGTGTTGATTGAAACCGAAGCAGGGGTTGAACCCGCCCGCCTGATCGCCGCCCTGTCCCGCGCAGGGTATGAGGCGCATGAGCTGGACGCAGGTATGTTATCTAGCACCGAAACAGACCGCGCCAGCCGCGATCTGGCCATGCGTCTGGGGGTTGCCTTTTTCTCGATGATGAACGTCATGCTGCTGTCGGTTGCCGTCTGGTCGGGCGGCGATGGGGCCACGCGCGATATGTTCCATTGGATTTCCGCGCTGATCGCCATTCCCACTGTGGCCTTTTCGGGCCGCCCGTTTTTCGCCAGCGCCGCGCGCAGCCTGCGGGCAGGGCGCCTTGGCATGGATGTGCCCATATCGCTGGCGCTGATCCTTGCCACGTCAATTTCTCTGTATGAAACCACCATGGGCGGCCATCATGCCTATTTTGATGCCGCTGTAATGCTGTGCTTTTTCCTGCTGCTGGGCCGCTATCTTGACCATCGCACCCGCGCCATTGCCCGTAGCGCCGCCGAAGAGTTGGCGGCGCTAGAAGTGCCGCGCGCAACCGTTTTGGTCGGCGGGGTTGAAATCACCCGCCCCACATCCGAAGTGGCGCTTGGCGATACCCTACGCGTGCGCCCCGGTGGGCGTATGCCCGTGGACGGGGTGATCATTGCGGGCACCTCCGAGATTGACCGATCCATGCTCACAGGCGAAAGCCTGCCCGCCTTTGCAGGCCTCGGCGCGCAGGTTTTGGCGGGCGAGGTCAATTTGACAGGCCCCCTAGACATTCGCGCCACCGCCGTGGGCCGCGATAGCGCGCTGCATCGCATGGCCGATTTGGTCTCCATCGCCGAAAACGCCAAAACGCGCTACACCTCGCTCGCCGAACGCGCGGCAAGTTGGTATTCGCCGCTGGTGCATATCCTGTCGTTCTGCGCCTTTGGCTTTTGGCTGTGGCAAACGGGCGGCGATGTACGCTTTGCCATCAATATCTCGGCTGCCGTCCTTATCATCACCTGCCCCTGCGC
>JAIXVS010000270.1 GCA_027482795.1 Rhodobacter sp. | reverse complement strand
AGGCGGTCAGCTTTTTCTCATCCTCGGTCATCACCATGCTGCGGCGCTCGGCCCCCATCATGACCTTGTCCTTGGCCTTTTCAAAATCTTCCATGGTCACAAAACGGCGGCCAATGCGGGCGGCCATCAGCGCGGCCTCGTTGACCAAATTGGCCAAATCAGCGCCCGAAAAGCCAGGGCAACCGCGCGCGATGATGCGCAGGTCAACATCGGGGCCAAGCGGGGTTTTGCGCGCGTGAACGCCCAAAATTTTCTCGCGCCCACGAATATCGGGGTTTGGCACCTGAATTTGGCGGTCAAAACGGCCGGGGCGCAGCAAGGCGGGGTCAAGAACATCGGGGCGGTTGGTGGCCGCCACAATGATAACGCCTTCGTTCGCGTCAAACCCGTCCATTTCCACCAGCAACTGGTTCAGCGTCTGCTCGCGCTCGTCATTGCCGCCGCCAATGCCCACGCCGCGCGCACGGCCCACGGCGTCAATCTCGTCGATGAACACGATGCAAGGCGCGTTTTTCTTGGCCTGCTCAAACATATCGCGCACGCGGCTTGCGCCCACACCCACGAACATTTCGACAAAGTCCGAACCCGAGATGGTAAAGAACGGCACCCCCGCCTCGCCCGCAATGGCGCGGGCAAGCAAGGTTTTACCCGTTCCGGGCGGGCCAACCAGCAGCGCGCCTTTTGGAATTTTGCCGCCCAGACGGGAAAATTTCTGCGGATTGCGCAGAAATTCGACAATCTCTTCCAGCTCGTCCTTGGCCTCGTCAATGCCTGCCACATCGTCAAAGGTCACGCGGCCATGCTTTTCGGTCAGCAGTTTCGCGCGCGATTTGCCAAAGCCCATCGCACCGTTTTTGCCCCCGCCCTGCATACGGTTCATGAAAAAGAACCACAGGCCAATCAGCAGCACAAAGGGAAGCCAAACCGAAATCAGCGACATAAACCCCGAAGGCGTTTGCGCCTTGGCCACGACCTGCACATTGTTGTCGATCAGGCGCTGCGTCAGCGTGTTGTCAACTGGCGCAATCGTCATCAACGCGCGGCCGTCTTTCGATTGGAACGTCACCTGCTCGCCATTCAAGGTGGCGCTTTGCACCTCGTCCGCCTCGACCATGGTGATAAATTCCGAATAGCTGACGGTGTTTGTCGCCTGCGTGCTGGTGCTGCTGCTGCCGCCGCCAAAGAACTGGAACAAGGTCAGCAGCAAAACAAACATGATGACCCAGAAAGCGATATTTCGTGCGTTGCCCACGAACGGTCTCCTGAAGATGCCACGGTGGCCCGGCGGGCAGATGTGGCGCTTACCCCTAAGATAGAGATTAAGCGCCGCCTTTCAATGCGATAATCGCCTAGAATACAGACTATCACCCGTAGGGTTGCGCAAAAAGGCGTGACTTTGCCCATTTTGGGGCCACAGCGGGGTGGCGATCAACTGCGTATCCACCCACAGGCTTGGCTGCGATAAAAGGGCGGCGCGTGGCAATCCAAGCGCGCGCCAATGCGGCCATTGCAGCAGCCCTGCCGCCCCCAGTGGGCCAATTTGCGCTGCCATATCAGGGGCTTGCGCGCCGCAGCGCCAAACCCCATCCCACAGCGCACCCATCCCGACTGGCGGGGCGCAGCGCCGCGCCTCGCGAAAGGCCAAGGTGCCGCCCTGATGTGGCAAAAAGTGGCACCCCGCCAATTGCGTAGGCAAACCTTGGGATAGGCGCAAAATCGCCTCGCTGATCGCCGCGCCGCGCGGGGGGTAATCGGCGGGGGCAATCCACAGAATAATCCGCTGAATCAGGCGGCGCTGCAATTCTGCGGGGGCGTTTTGCCAATCTGGCGCAAGGGTGACGATGCCATTCGCCTGTTGCAGGCAAGCGCGGGCCAGATCATCGGTGGCTGCATCCAGCGCATCGCTTGCGCCGCGCAAATGCGCTGCCACATCCGCCAAAACCTGCGGGCCAATGCCCAGTTTTGCCAATTGGGGCAAGGCTTTGCGCGCGCGGACGCGGTCAAACTTTAGCGCCTCGTTGCTGGGGTCATCCACCCAAACCGCGCCCTGCTGCGTGCAAATTTGGCGCAACTCATCCCGCGTGGCCCATAAAAGCGGGCGCAGAAAAACCGCTCCATCATGCACAAACCGCGCGGGCATGGCGGCCAACCCATCCACCCCCGCCCCGCGCGCAAGGCGCATGATAAACCCTTCGGCCAGATCGCCCTGCGTATGGGCCAGCGCGACCGCGTCCAGCCCATGGTGCTGCGCCCATTCGGCCAGCAAATCGCGCCGCGCCCGCCGCGCGCGGTCTTGCACATTGCCGCGCCCGTCCCAGCGCTGCCAGACCAGCGTATCATGGCCAAATCCCAAACCTTGCGCCGCGTGCGCCACCATCCGCGCCTCGTCCGCGCTAGCGGGGCGCAGGCCATGGTCTACGCTGGCCACCCGCGCGGCAATCCCCGCCTGATGCGCCAGATGCATCAGCGCCATGCTATCGCCCCCGCCCGATACGGCAAGGCCCAGCTTTTGCGTGGTGATATCAAACCCCAGCCGTGCCAATTGGGCGGTAAATTGGGCCAGCATAGCCGCGCCCTTATCGGGCAGGCCAGCCGCTATTGGCACCCCAGCCCTGCCATCGCCGTGGCGGCATCCCCCGCCTGCACCGAACCTGCATAGCGGCTGCCCACCTCGGCCAGCGTCAAACAAGCATCAGGCACTTGGCCCAGTGCGCCCAGCGCGCTGCCCAATTTCAGCAGCGCCTCGGGGGCAAATTCGCCCGCCTCATTGGCCGTAAACGCATCCAAATAGGCCCGAGCCGACCCAGCCGTATCGCCCGCCTGCGCCAAAGCCTCGCCGCGTTTGAAATGGGCGTCTTGCGTAAGCGGGCTGCCAGGATAGGTCTGCACAAATGCCGCAAACCCCGCCGCCGCCCCTGCAAAATCGCCCTCCTCCATCAGTGCCGCCGCGCGGTCATAATCGCGCTTTCCCCCCACGGCCAATTCAACGCCCGCGCCCGAATCGATTGGCAAGGCATCACCGCTGCCGCCCGTATCTGCCGCCGCATCTGCGCTAGGGTCACCGCCCAGCAGCGGGGTTGCAGGCAGCGTTGTGGGATCGCACCCTGTCGTCGCCTCGCACAGACGATATTCCAAATCACCCAAACGGTTGGTGCCATCGGTGATGACCTTGTTCACCTTAATCTCCACCGCTTCGGATTGCGCGGTCAGGCGAGCAATCGCCGCCTCGATCGCATCGAGCCGCTGCAAGGCATCGCCCCCAGCCGCCCCCGTGGCCGCAGCGCCGCCCGCCACCAATTCGCCCTTCAGCGCGGTAAATTCCGCCATCAGCGCCGATAATTCTACCTTAATATCGGCCAGCGTTTGGGCATTATCCTGCGCCAACGCGGGCGGCGCACACAGCGCCGCCGCAAGGGCCAATCCAACCGCCAGCCGCCGCATCATGGCTTATGCCCCGCCGCCCAGTTGCAGCACCGTCACCGCGCGGCGGTTTTGGGCATAGCACGCCTCGTCCGAGCACACTTCCAGCGGGCGCTCCTTGCCATAAGAAATCGTGCGCATCCGCGGCGCAGCCACACCTTGGCTGATCAGGAAATCTTGCACCGCTGCCGCACGTTTTGCGCCCAGCGACAGGTTGTATTCGCGCGTGCCTTGCTCGTCGGCATGGCCCTCGATAATCACGGCATAGGTGGGGTTCGCATTCAACCACTGCGCCTGACCCATCAAAATTTGCCGCCCCGCATCCGACAAGGTGGTTTGATCGACCAAGAACAAAACACGGTCGCCCACGCTTTGGTTGAAATAGGCCGCCGAACTTGGGTCAGAGGCGTTGCCCAAACCAGCGCCCGCGCCCAGCGCCCCATTCGCGCCCGCACCATAACGGTCGGGGTTTTTACAGGCCGCAAGACCCAGTGCTGCGACCAGAATCAGCAGTTTTGTGTTGATATTCATGTCAGGTTTTCCTGTGTTATCCGCTCGATTTTGCGCGTTATAGCAGCTTTACACAGGCTTGGGAATCGCCTGTGTACGTTTTCACAAAAGCGTGCAGCAAACCGCCGCTTACAGAATAAAATCACCCGCGGTAAAGCTGTGCAGGCCCATCACCTTAATCACACCTTCCGCCGCGCGGTCGCCATCGGTGTCGATGTAAACCAGCGTGTAATCGTTTTTGCGGCCCGCAAGGT
>JAIXVS010000162.1 GCA_027482795.1 Rhodobacter sp. | reverse complement strand
GGCACGCTGGCAAATCCTGACCAAGGCCCGCGCATCCGCGAAGTTGGGCGTGATTTCGTCCGTGTCGGTGATGATGACGATGAAGAGGACGAAGACGAGGACGAAGACGAGGATGAGGATGAGGACGACGACTCGGATGATGACGATGACGATGATTCCGACGACGACGACGACGACGATGAAGATGAAGATGACGACGACGAAGCCGAAGACGACGATGATGATGACGGCGGCAAAGGCCGTGGTCGTGGCCGTGGTGGCGACGACGACTGATTTGGCTTAACTCCTCCGCGAGCAGACCCATGGCCCTTGCCACTGGGTCTGTTTTGCTTAACTGTGCACCTAGCACCTGTCCCAGAGGGCAAGTATGAGACACACTATTGGAGCAATTTTTGCGCTGGGCCTTGCTTTGCAGGCAGCGCCTTTGCACGCACAAAATTACGAACAGGCGATTTTGGCGCAATTGCGTCAAGACGGGTATGAACAGATTACAGTTAGCACGACCTTGCTTGGCCGTGTTCGGATTGTAGCCGATGGCGCACAGGGCCAGCGGGAAATCGTGCTAAACCCCCGCACGGGCGAGGTTTTGCGCGATGTGTTGCTGTTGGCCAACGTTGAAGCTGATGAGGCGTCCAAGGGCGGCAGTTCTGGCAAATCTAGTGGGTCAAGCGGCGGATCGCCCAGTTCTGGCGGATCGTCTGGCAATGCTTCGTCTGGTTCGGGCGGATCAAGTGGGTCTTCGAGCGACGATGACGACGACGATGATGACGATCGCGCTAAAGACGACGCGGACGACGATCGCGGCGATAAGGACGACGATGATGACGACCAAGACGATAAAGATGAGGACGAAGACGAAGACGACGACGAAGACAGCGAGGATGACGATGACTGATCTGCCTTTGCGTCGGGTGTGATGTGCGCAAACCGATTTACATCGCTGTAATTTTGATCGTTCAGACCCTATGCGCGCTGTTCTTTGTGTCCGATATTCTATCGGCATTCTTTGGGTTTTCGACAACGCCGCTGCCGTGGGAAATCCGCGAAGTGATGGAGATTTTTGCGGCCTTTGGGTTGGTTGTGGGGGTGGTTTTGGGGGCTGTTTTGCTGCGCCTTGCCACGGCGGATCGCCGCCGCGCCGAATTGCAACTGCGCCGCGCCTCTAGCGCCTTTATGCAGCTTTTGGCCGAACGCATGGCCGAATGGGGCCTTACCCCAGCCGAGCGGGACGTTGCCCTGTTTGCCATCAAAGGCTTGTCCACCGCCGAAATTGCCGCCCTGCGTGCCACATCCGAAGGCACGATTAAGGCGCAGACAAATGCGATTTACCGCAAGGCTGGCGTCAGCGGCCGCGCGCAGCTGATTTCGCTATTTATTGATGATTTGATCGATAAAGACGCCATTGGCGCGCCAGACGCATCTCGCCCAGAAGGTCAGGACGCGGCCGCATAAAGCTGCAATATTTCCAGCGGAACTACGGCCAAAGTTGCAATATGGGTGGCGGCCAAATTCACCTGCGGGGCCGCGCCCTCTTGATGCGCTTGCAAAAATCGCGCGGCGCACAGGCACCAACGATCCCCTGCCTTTAGCCCAGCAAAGCCGTATTCGGGACGCGGGGTAGACAGATCATTCCCAAGGTATTTCGACAGGGCCAAAAATTCGCCCGTCATAATGGCGCAAACCGAATGCAGCCCGCCATCCATTTGCCCTGTGTTGCAGCACCCATCGCGGAAATATCCGGTCATGGGCGCGGTGGAACAGGTTTCAAGCGCGCCGCCCAGCACGTTGGTTGACGGAAACATGGCATCAGAAATTGGCATCAAAACACCCCTGCAAACCGCGCGGGCAGGCGGTAAAGTTCCTTAGTGCGCCCGCCGCCCCAAAAGGCGACTTTGCCATCGTGCAGCAGTTGCTGGCCATCGATCATTTTGGCGCGAAATTCGGGCAGGGTGATGTCTTCGCGCAGGGGCACTCCGCTGGCCAGCGCCTTGAAGTTTTCCAAATCTTTCCCCCAAGCATGGCCCACGTCTTTTGGGTCTTTCTCGCCGGTCATGATATCGCGCATTTCGCGGCGGCCAGCAAGGCGCGCGCAGGTGATGTCATAATCGAAAAAGCGCAGGTGGATTAGGTACAGATGCGGGTCAAGAACGCGGGGCAGGTGGTTGTTGGCGTGCCCGCCAATGGTAAAGGCCACATCGCGGCGCATCACGCAAGGTTTGGCGTAATTGGCATTGGCGCGAAACACACGGCGGCGCGATAAGATGGTGGCATCGTCGGTGATGGGGTCGGTTTCCACTTCGGGGTTGTGGATCAGTTCTATCGCAAAGGGGCACAGCGATTTGGGCACGTCCCGCCCTTCATACCTTTGCATATACGTCACCAGATCGGGGGCGGTGTCGGGATCGACAATCACCACCTCGTCCACATCGCCCACGAACAGCCAATTGTAATAGCGCAGCATCCCATTGGCGAATTGCGAGATGAACGCCCAGCGGCGGCGGTCCAGCCGAAACATCGTGGGGTCGCGCGGCAGGGTGATGATATTGCACCCCGCGCCAATGCGGGCGTGTTCGGGATCGCCCCCGTGGGATAGGATATACAGGTGCTGGCGGCCAAACTGCGCGCCGTAATGGCGCACCCAGCGTTCCAGAAAAAAGTAATCCTGATAGGCCATGGTGATGGCCCCGCAGGGAACTTTGGTAGGATCCATGATGCCGCGATCTGCCATAAAGCCCTTTTAGCGCGAAGAGAAGAAGCCTTGCAACATCGCTGAAAACTGCGCGTTGTCGTATGTGCGCGGGGTCACGTCAAAGCGCACCATACGCCCGCGCGTCTCGGCTATGGGAAACCACTGCTCGGCCATGGAATACAGCGAATTTTCGCGGCCAACGTAATCGTCCCACAGTACGGTTACGGGTTTGCGGGTGCCCAGAATGGTTGCCAAAAAGCAGCCCAAGCGGAACCGCCCGTCAATCAGCACAAGATCAGGGTCGATCCGCGCGGCGTCTTGCCAAAACCCCATGGGATAGGCCCAATACCGCCGCCAGTCATTATGGTTTGCGGGCATACCCCATTCGCGCGTTTTGCCGATATTGGCGTGGCGAATGTCGATGCTGGGGCGCATCACACCCGCGCGGGTCAGTGTGTCGATCAGGTCGGCGGCCCATTGCGCATCGCTTTCAATCGATACAATCGTGGCATGGGAATGGCAGGCGGCAAAGGCGGTTGATCCGCCCGATCCATATTCCAAGATTGCCTTTGCACTGCGATAATGTTCCTGCACCCATGCCTTTTCCGCCGCTGGCATCGACATTTCGGGCAGGGCGACGGCTGGGTCAGGAATGGGCAAATCTGGCAAAGTCTTGGCTTTTGGGCGGCTGGCCATGTGGGTATCCTTGGGCGCGCAGGTCTTTTGCGCGAACCCTTGCGCAAAAATGCCCCCTGCGCAACCATCTGTTTCTTAAAATGAAACAATTCCCTTCCTTGCGGGCACATGCAATCTTGGGCAGAATAGGAAGTGACCAGTATATCGGGGTAAGGGGCAATTCGTGCTGACAATCGCGCAATCTGTGCCACAGGCGTGCCTTTTGGGCGGCGAGGGGCAAAGCCTTGGCGCCGCCGTGCGGGCAAGTGGCGGGATATGGTTTGCCGCCCATGCCGATGAGGTGCTGGTGGATGGCAATGCCATTACGGGCTGGCGCGCGCGCGTGGGCGGGGTGGATTTGCGCCCGTCTGCGCCAAATTCGGGCGGGTCGGATTTTGATGCGCACAACCCAAGCTTTGTTTTGCGCAGCGGGGTGCATTGCGGGTTTACCTTGGCGGGCGCGGTGCAAAAGCTGGGCCGCTTTACCGCCGCCGTGATTTTCGCCGCCCCCGATGATGATATTCGCAGCCTGTTTGCGCTGAACACAGGGGCGTCAAATGATATGATCTTTTTGTCCGAGGCGGAGGGACAGATTTTCGCTAAGGATCGCGCGGGCGGGGTGGGGGTGTATCTGCCCAGCCCGCAGCGCCGTGCGGGCCGCTGGCGCATGGCAATCCTGTCCTACACGGGGCGCGCATTGCATCTGTGGGCCGATGGTGCGCAGGAGATCGGTGCGGGTGTGGCGGTGGGGATGGACGGGCCCGCCGATGTGTTTGTGGGCTGTAGGTCTAACCGCGCAGGTCTGTCCAAAACGCTGGGCGCGGGCCGCATTCGGGATGTCTTCTTTTGGGATGGCCGCGCTTTGCTTGCCGAAGATAACAGCCCCGAACTGGCGGCATTGCACCGCTATTTCCGCTGGACGGCTGCATGAGCGAAGATACCCCCCTAATCCTGCCCCCGCAGGTGCAACTGGACAGCGCAGCGCCCAACGCGCGGTTTTTGGTGCTGGGGGATGGCGCGCTGGCAGGGGCGAACCTGTGGTATGAACCAAGTGCAGGCCTTGGCCCGCATGGGCGCGATGTGATCATCAGCTTTGACAATTTGGCCACTATCGATGAAGGCTGGCCGCGCGGGCCTTGGGCGTATCGCCGTCTTGCGCCGATTGGCGCTGCGGTTTTGGGGGTACAAAGCCACGGCAAAGATTGGTTTCGCAGCACATCAGCGCCCGATATGCTGCGCGCCCTAACCGCGCAGGGGTTCTTCGACAGTTTTGCCAATATCGTGATGATCGGCGCGTCGATGGGCGGGTTTGCCGCGCTGAACTTTGCCCCGCTTGTGCCGCGCGCACGCGTGATTGCGCTGTCGGCACAAACATCCATGTCCAAACATATCGCCCCTTTTGAAGCGCGCTTTCCCTTTGCCGTGCGCAAATCCAATTGGGACGCGCAGCCGTTTTTAGATGCCGCTGCGGCCATTCCCTATATCCCCGCCGTGGCCCTGCTGTTTGATCCCTTCACGCCCGAGGATCGCGCCCATGCCGCGCGCATGGCTGCGCCCAATGTGCAGGCGATCCGCCTGAACCACGCCACCCACGAGGCCATTCGTGTGGTGATGAAGGCGGGCGCTTTCCAAGGGCTGGTGCAGGATATGCTGGCGCATGGGCGCGTGAGCCATGCCTTTTGGGCGCAATACCGCGCGCGCAAATCTGTGCCCAAATGGCAAAAGTCGATGCTGTTTGCTGCGTTGGAAAAAGGCCATTTTCGCGGGGTTTTGCGGGCCGCCAATCAGGTGCTGGCGATGGGCGCAGCTGCTGGCCTTGCCGAGGAGGAGTTGGTCTTCGCCCGCCGCGCACGGCGCGAGGCGCTGCGCCATTTAGATGCCAAGGCGGCGGAGTAAGGGCAGATGGACACAACCCGCGCACCAATGATGGCAATGACAATGGTTGGGGGCGATCATTTCTTTTTGCGCCGCTGGGTCGACTATTATGGCCGTCAATTGGGGCGCGAGAATTGCTATGTCCTCTCGCATGGGGGCGATCCTGAACATAAGAAAATCGCGGATGGCTGCAATATCATCTACCTGCCCTATGATCCCACGCGCGATTGTTTTAACCAGCGCCGCTGGCAAATGCTGTCGCGCCTGACATCGGCCTTCACCAGTTTTTACAATTGGGTTTTGGTGGGCGATGTTGATGAATTGGTGGTGGTTGATCCTGCCGTATCCCCCAGCCTGCGCGATTATGTCTGCGCAATAAACCCCAAAGGCGGGCCAAAGGTGCTGACGCCCTTTGCCATTGAAATGGTGCATACGCCCGATTTGGAACCTGAAAAGATCAGCGACGGGCGGAAAATTTTGCAAGTGCGCCGCAACTTTCGCCTAAACGCCAATTACGCCAAACCCTGCATCAGTTCGACCAAAATCGACATCGTTCCTGGCGGGCATTTTGCCAGCCATCCCCATCTGCATCTGGACCCGCATCTGTACCTGTTTCATCTGCGGTTCATCGATTATGATCTGTGCGCGCAGCGCCTTGCCACCCGCCGCGCCCAGCGGGAAATTCAAAGCGGCGCGCTGGAAGATGTCACGCGCGAAAAGACGGGTTGGGATACGGCGTGGGATACATATATCAGCATTTGCAAGCAAAAACCCATTCGCGAAGACGTGGAATTTACCGATTTTCGCGCCGAGATGAAGGCAGGTTGGCGCGTTAAAAAAGAGGTGTATTGGGCACCAGGCGGCGCGCGTCCCAAAGGGCTGTACAGCTTGCCCGAACGCTTTGCAGAGGTGTTTTGATATGACTGGGCCCACCAAAACAGGCGTCATCATTCGCGCGGAAAATGGCGATGTGATTGGCTGGGATGAAACGGGGCTGACGCTGCACCTGTCTGACCGCGTGATCGCTGATATCGCCGCGCGGCTAGATTTGCCGCAAGGGGCCGCGCAAACCGCCGCCCCTGATCTGGTACAACTGGACGATGATATCGATGCATGGGGCGCGCATATGCGCGGCGACTGGCTGCATTTCACCGCGAATTTGGCGGGTGCCGATGGCACGCGCGGCTATATGCGCCATAAGGATGACGCAACAATTTTGGCGGAATCGCACCTGCCCCTGATGGGGATTTTCGCCCTTGGCGGCGCGCGCGCGCAGCTTGGCCAGCCGTTGCCGACGCGTTTTCCCTATCATCTGTTTGCCCCTGCCGATGATATTGGCGCGGCGGGTATGGGCGGGATGGGCGATGCAATTCTAACGCCCAATCTGTTGCCGATACGCGAGTTGACGCACGAGGCGCTGCTGGCCGAAACGCTGCTGAGCTTGCGCAAATCGGCGGGGGCGGGATTGCCGCTGTTTGTGCTGCGCGCAGAAACCGATATGGCCG
>JAIXVS010000134.1 GCA_027482795.1 Rhodobacter sp. | reverse complement strand
GGCGCTTGCCTGCCCGCCCATGCCTGTATTCGCCATCCGCGCGGCGAGGTGGCCGCCTGCCGAATGGCCTGTGACGGTGATCGGGCCTTGGATCAGATCCGCGGCCGCGTTCAGGGCGGCGCTGATTTCCTGCGTAATTTGGGCAATTCGCGCCTGCGGGGCAAGGGTATAGCTGGGCATGGCGCAGGCATAGCCGCGCGCCAGAGCCCCTGCCGCCAAGTGTGACCAATCTTTGCGATCAAAGGCCAGCCAATAGCCGCCGTGGATGAACATCATCAGCCCGCGCGGGGTGGTTTGCGGCAAGAACAGATCGAACTGGTTGCGCGCGCCTGTGCCATAGGGCAGGTCTAGCTGCGCCCTTGGCCCAAGGCCCGCGCGGAAGGCTGCGGCCTTGGATTGCCAGCGCGGCGGAAAATCTGCCGCGCCTGCAATGAAATCGCCATTGGCATAGGCGCGGTCGGCAGTTGTGGTTGGCATTCGGGTGGCTCCGGATTCTTTGGCCCTATCAGTCCAGCGGGCGGGCAAGAGATAGACTTTTGCGCCCAAAAGGTGCAATGGCAAGGCCATACCCTTCCCCGCCTGTAGGAGAGCATCATGCTGGATACTGTCACCGATCTGAAATCCTTGCTGAAAGACCCGTCTTTGCTGCCGAACAAGGCCTATGTTGCGGGGCAGTGGGTAGAGGCGGCCGATGGGGCGACGTTTGCCGTGACGAACCCCGCGCGCGGCGATGTGATTGCCCATGTGCCCGATCTGACCCGCGCGGATGCAAAGCGCGCGATCGAGGCGGCCGATGTGGCGCGGCGCGACTGGGCGGCGCGTACGGGTAAAGAACGCGCGCAGGTGCTGCGCAAGTGGTTTGATCTGTGCATGGCCAATCAGGACGATCTGGCCGCGATTCTTACGGCGGAAATGGGTAAGCCCTTGGCCGAGGCGAAGGGCGAGATTGCCTATGGGTCGTCCTATATCGAATGGTTCGCCGAAGAGGCCAAGCGCGCCTATGGCGAGGTGATTGGCGGGCATATGCGCGACAAGCGCATTCAGGTGATCAAGCAGCCGATTGGGGTCTGTGCCAGCATCACGCCGTGGAATTTTCCCAATGCGATGATTGCGCGTAAAGTTGCCCCTGCGCTGGCGGCGGGCTGCGCGATGGTATCGCGTCCAGCCGCAGAAACGCCGCTGTCGGCGATTGCGCTGGCGGTGCTGGCGGAACGGGCGGGCGTGCCTGCGGGTGTTTTCTCGGTCATCACCTCGTCCCGCTCATCCGAGATTGGCAAAGAGTTTTGCGAAAACCCCGCTGTGCGTAAGTTGACCTTTACGGGCAGCACCGAAGTGGGGCGGATTTTGCTGCGCCAAGCCGCCGATCAGGTTTTGAAATGCAGCATGGAACTGGGCGGCAATGCGCCGTTCATCGTGTTTGACGATGCCGATTTGGATGCGGCGGTCGACGGCGCGATGGTATCGAAATTTCGCAACAACGGGCAGACCTGTGTTTGCGCCAACCGCATTTATGTGCAGGCGGGGGTGTACGATGCCTTTGCGGCAAAGCTGGCCGCAGCGGTGGCCAAATTGAACATTGGCGATGGGTTGACGGCAGGTGTTACCACTGGCCCGCTGATCAATATGGATGCGGTTGATAAGGTGGAAGAGCATATCGCCGATGTGCTGGCAGGCGGCGGGGCGGTGCTGACGGGCGGCGCGCGCCATGCGCTGGGCGGGACATATTTCCAGCCCACCGTGGTGACAGGGGTGACCCCTGATATGAAAGTCGCCAACGAGGAAACCTTTGGCCCGCTGGCCCCCTTGTTCAAATTTGACACCGAGGAAGAGGTGATTGCCCGTGCCAATGACACGATCTTTGGTCTGGCCAGCTATTTCTATGCCCGCGACATTGGCCGCATCACCCGTGTTCAGGAAGCGTTGGAGTATGGCATGGTGGGCGTGAACACAGGGCTGATTTCAAACGAAATGGCACCCTTTGGCGGGGTCAAACAATCGGGCCTTGGGCGCGAGGGCAGCCATCACGGGATGGATGATTATATGGAAATGAAATATATCTGCCTGTCGATTTAAGCCCAATATCAGCCGCTTGCGGGGCTGCTATCCCATAGCAAGCGGCTGATTTTGCATAGCGCGCGGCTGCGGCGCATTGTCCTGTCATCGCCCAAACTGCTTGGGCACCCACAACAGGAGTTTCCCATGCTGCCCGCATACACCCCCGCCAAATCTGTTAAATCAGCGGCCACTGCTGCCGTGCTGTCGCTATCGCTGGCCCTGCCTGCCCCTGCCTTTGCATTAGATCGCCATGAACAGGGTATCGTAGCGGGGGCGATTGGGGTGCTGCTGTTGCAAGGGCTGATCAAATCTACCCAGAAGCCGCAGCAACCAGCCGTCCGCCCTGCGCCAATGCCCAATAAACCCGCGCCCGTGGTCTACGCGCCGCGTGTGTCGCAAACGCCTGCGGCCTATGCCTTTTCGAGCTATAGCTATTCCGAA
Source organism: Rhodobacter sp. (assembly GCA_027482795.1). Lineage (GTDB taxonomy): Bacteria > Pseudomonadota > Alphaproteobacteria > Rhodobacterales > Rhodobacteraceae > Cypionkella. The sequence continues at coordinate 8,844 of JAIXVS010000134.1, read as the reverse complement.
CGGCGGGCCATTCAAAGCAGCCTTGCGCGGGGCGGCTTTTACTATGGGCCCATTGATGGGGCTTTTGGCAATGGCACCTATAATGCCACCTTAGAGTATGCCCGCGCCACCAAGTCGGGGCGCGAGTTGAACAGCCAAGCGGGGGCTTATGGAATTTATGATCGCCTGCTGTATGGGCGGTAATCATTCATCAAGGAATCACCCATATAACCAATAGTGTTCTGGTGTTTATGAGTATTCGGTCACGGGTTTGGCGCGCTGCTTCGCCCTATCCTTGTTTGGCCATTCGGGTGGTTTTCCAGAATGTTTTGGGTGAATGCCCAAACGGAAAGCGCGCAGGGTGACCTGCGCGCTTTTTGCATTCATCGGGCCGAAACGGGTTAGGCTTGGCCGATTTGCGGCGTATCGGTTGCCAGTTCAACCTGCACGTCCTTGGCGTTTGCGCGGCCAATTTCAATGCGGCGGGGGCGCAGCGCCTCGGGCATTTCGCGCACAAGGTCGATATGCAACATGCCGTATTCGTGGGTGGCCCCCGTTACGCGGACATGGTCGGCCAAGGCAAAGCGCCGCTCGAACGCGCGGGTGGCGATGCCGCGATGCAGGAACGTGCGCTCCTCGCCGTCTTCGGTGCGGCGGGCGGTGACATGCAGCGCACCTTCCTTCACCTCGACGTTCAGATCATCGGGGGCAAAGCCCGCCACGGCCAGCGAAATGCGATAGGCGTGATCGCCCGTCTTTTCGATGTTATAGGGCGGGTAGGCGGCGGTGCTGGCATCGGCCGTTAGCGCGCGATCAAGCAGATCGGCGATACGGTCAAAGCCAACGGTGGCGCGGTATAGCGGGGCAAAATCGTAGGTACGCATAGGTCATCCTTTCAAAGCGATGTATCGCGTGGGGTGCCTTCCCATTTGGGCAAGGCGGCTTCCCAAAGCCATTTGGCCTTTGGGTATCTTTCATTTGGGGGGCGGGGCGCGGGGTTTCAAGCCCTGCGATTGGGGCGTGACATTGGCGCGGCAACAGTTAGCCTAAGGGCAAAGGAGACTGCCGATGCCCGCACTGCCGCTGTATGATTTGATTGCCTTGGGGTTCATTGTTTTCGCGTGGCTGGGCATTGGATGGCTGATCGAACATCCGCCCGCGCGCTGGCCATCGGTCAGCTATATCATGCAGGACTACCGCCATATGTGGATGCGCGAATTTGTCACCCGCAGCCCGCGTGTGTTTGACGGCACGATCATTGACAGCCTGCGGCAGGGAACGGCGTTTTTTGCCAGCGCGTCGATGATTGCGGTGGGGGGCGGGCTTGCGCTGATCGGCAATCCTGCGCTGCTGATGGGGCTGGCGGCAGATTTGCCGCTGCCAACCGACCTTGCGCAGATGCGCGCGCGGGGGGTGTTGGTGGTGCTGTTTTTGGTCAACGCTTTGTTGAAGTTCGTTTGGGCCAACCGCCTGTTTGGCTATTGCGCGATTGTGATGGCAGCGGTGCCGAATGACCCGAGTGATCCGAACGCGTTTTTGCGGGCAGGCCAAGCGGCGGATTTGAACATTACGGCGGCGAAAAGTTTTAATCGCGGGCTGCGGTCGATTTATTTTGCACTGGGGGCGCTGGGGTGGATGCTGGGGCCGTGGGGGCTGATTGCGGCGACTGTTATTACCACGGCTGTGCTGTTTCGGAGGGATTTTGCCAGCGCGTCACGGCAGGTGATTTTGCGGGGGCGGTAGGGGTTGGAATAACGCACCCTTCGGGGCTAACGGAATCGAGGTTGCTTGTGGACGATGAAAAGAGAAAAAATAACTCAACTGGCGCTTTGATGTTCGCGAGCATCATTTTTGTACCAGTTCTTTTGCCTATAAATTTGTATTACGTAGCGAGGCTTGAAAGAAGTCTTTCATATATCGCGGAATCCGCGAAGAATTGGCCTTGTGAAAAGGCGGACGGATTTGTTTTTCTTAGCTACGTTCTCACAATCACCTTTTTGGTGCTTGGTGCGGCATCCATTCTTCAAGTTATTTTTCGCCGCTCCTACGGCCTGTCCTTAATGTTTTTCTCTTTGCATATCTTGACTCAACTTTTCATAGCTGGCGTTTACCTGATGGGGTCAGGTTATTGCATTGGCCAAGTAAACTCTTGGCACAACTACGAAGTCGCATCGCTTGTCTTATTTTTTGCGGCAATCCCATTTCCCATTATCTTTTTTCAGATCGTTGACCTTCGAAGCAAGAATAGAGCAAGGCGTAGCGAGACGAAGGCTACGTGATTTCACTTACCGCTTTTGTGAATAGAGACGGTGTGTGCAAGCACGCCCTACCCCCTCCGCCGCCCTTCCCACAGCCATGCCGCCAAGGACAGCATCGCTGCCAGTGCCAGCCATGCCCATGGCGGCAGCAGGGGGGCCACACGGATGCCTTGTGTCAAATAGGCCCCGCGCGGGGTGATGCCCAGCCAGCCGCGCCCTGCTGCGGTGCGGCCTGCCGAGATTTGACGCAGGTCTATGGGGCCGTCTTCAATGCGGGCAACCCCGCCTTTGGTGGCGGCGATGGCGGGGGACAGGGCGGCGCTGTTGGCCACCACTTGGGCATATTCGCGGGGGATGGAGATGCCCACGGCGACCACGCGCTGCAAATCGCCTTGGGCCAGCCGATACAGCCCCGCCTCGGGCGCGGCATAGTCCACGGCAAAGCGGCCATCGGCCTGTTTGGTCATATCAAGTTCCACCGCATCGCCATTTGGCGCGGTGATGGTCAGGGGCGGCGGGGCGGCCTCTAACACGGTGCGGCGCTGCACGTTTAGGGCCAGATCGGTGGCGGTGGTCGTCAGCGCCTCTTCCTCTAGTTCGGGTTCTTTCAGCATCCAATGCGCAAGGCGGCGCAGCAGGTCTAACTGCGGGCCGCCCCCTTCAAACCCGCGCCCCCACAGCCAGACATGGTCCGACGCCAGCACCGCAATGCGCCCCTGCCCCACGCGGTTTAGCACCAGCAGGGGCGCGTCGTTTGGGCCAGACATAACGACTTGGCCCGACCTTGGGATCACTTCGATCATGCGAAACCAGCGGCCCCATGTTTGCGAAGATGCCGCTAGCCCCGCCGTGACAGGGTGGCGCAGGCCAAGGGGGGTTAGGGTGGGCACAAAGCCCTGTTCGATCACGCGCGATGTCGGCTCGGCTGGCAAAATCTCGGCCAAGGGGCTGCGCCACAAGCTATCAACCATGCCATATTCTGGCCCCGCCGAGACCAGAACCGTGCCGCCGCCGCGCACGTATTGTACAATGTTATCGAGGTATTCCATCGGCAGCAGCCCCTGCACCGAAAAGCGGTCAAAGATAATCAGATCGAAATCTTTGATCTTTTCCACGAACAATTCGCGCGTGGGAAAGGCGATCAGGGCCAACTCCTCGGTCGGGGTTGCGTCTTGCTTTTCGGGGGGGCGCAGAATGGTGAAATGCACCAAATCAACCGAAGGGTCGGATTTCAGCAGGTTGCGCCATACCCTTTCGCCCGTATGCGGCTCGCCCGAAACCAACAGAACGCGCAAACGGTCGCGCACGCCGTTGATTTGCACAAGGGCGGTGTTGTTGCGCGCGGTCAGCTCGCCCGCCTGCGCGGGCAGGGACAGTTCCAGCACATTCATCCCCGCATGGGGCAGGGTAAGGGGCAGTTCCAAATCTTCGCCCACGGGCACGGTAAATGTGGCGGGGGCATCGGTATCCACCGCGATGGTAATGTCGGTGGTGGTGGGCGTGCCTGCGGGCGGTGTGCCCTCATCTTCGATGCGCAGGGTGATGCGCATTTCTTCGCCCAAAATGCCAAAGGCGGGGGCGTCTTTGATGATTAGCCGTCTGTCCCAATCGGCTGCATTGCCTGTTTGCAAAAGGTGCAGCGGCGCGGGCATAGCGGGGGCGCTGCCCGCGTCATGGATGATGCCATCAGAGATAATCACCGCGCCTGCAATGCGCGCCTGCGGTTCGCGCGCAAGGGCCTGCGAGAGCGCGGCCATGGCCAAGCTGCCCTCATCCCCCGCGCCATCGGTAAAGGGCACTTCGCGCAGTTCGGTGTTGCCAAGGGTGGCCACTTCGGCGCGCAGATTGTCCAGCGCGGCGGTGGTTTGAGCGGCGCGCGCGCCTAAGTCTTGGCTGGTGGTTTGGTCGATCAGCGCCAGCACGATATCGCTTTGCGGCAAACGGTCTTCGGTTTGCAGGGCGGGCCCCGTCAGCGCCGCGCCAATGGCGGCCAGTGCCAGCGCGCGCAGCGGCCAACCCGCCAGCCTGCCCGCCATGGCCAGCAGCAGCGCCGCCAGCGCCAGCGCGCCCAGCGCGTAAATCACCCCCCACGGCAGCAGCGGGTCAAAGACAATGCTTTGTGTCATTGGCCCAGCCTATCTAGCAGGGCAGGCACATGCACCTGATCTGATTTATAGTTGCCCGTCAGCACATGCATGATCACATTCACCCCAAAGCGGTAGGCATATTCGCGCTGCTCTTCCCCCGCAAAACCGCGCCCCACGGGCAGAAGATACATCAAATCCTCATCCACCGCCCAAGCGCCCGCCCAATCATTACTGCCAATAATCACAGGCGTGACCCCATCGTTCAGGTTGCGAAACGGCATCCCTTCGGGGGCATCAAGGGTGCTTTGCGGTGCGGCTTCTACCCAAACGGGCGCGCCTTCGTACCTGCCAGGAAAGCTAGAGGTAAGGTAAAAGCTGCGGGTCAAAACATGGTCTTGCGGGATGGGTTCTAGGGGCGGAATGTCAAGCCCCGTTGTCAAAAGTTGCAGCATGTCTTGCTCTGGCCCAGAGGTTAAATCACCCGTGCGGGTGTCAAACATAATCATCCCGCCTGTGCGCAGAAAACGGTTTAACTTTGCAACGGCGGCGGGCGATGGCAGCGGTTGGCTGGCGCTGATGGGCCAATACAGGAACGGATAAAAATCCAACTCATCCGTTTCGATATCCACCGCGACAGGCGGTTCGGGTTCGATGCTCGTGCGATAGGTCAGCACCTCGCCCAGACCGCGCAGACCTGCCTGCGCAATCTGGTCAACCTCTGTATCGCCCGTGATCACATGGGCCAGCACCACGCCGCGCGTGGCGCGCAGGGCGGCAAAGTCGGTGGCGCTGTCTTGCGCCTGCGCGGGGGGGGCGGGGGCCAGAAGCATGGCGGCCAAAACCACTGCGCCAGCGCCCGTGCCCATACCCGTGCCGCGCGCCAGCCGTCCGCCCAATGCAAGGGCTGCGATGATATCCAGCGCCAGAAGCATCAGCGCGCCTGCCAGCAGCGGGCCTTTGCCCTGCGCAGGCGGGGCCTGATCTGGGCCGCGCAGCAGCACGGTTGCGGGCCAATCAAAGGCCGCCAGCACATCGCCTTTGCCGATGATATTCAGCGCGACAGACCGCTGAGCCCCCAGATACAGCCCTGCTGGAACTGCGCCGTTGGGGGCGGTTTGCAGGGCACCCCACAGCGCATCGCCGCCAAGCCCCGCCAGCGCTGTGCCATCGCCCATCTCGCCAAAGGGGCCTGTCAGGCGCTGGGGCTGCCACGGCCCGCCGCCCAGCACCTCGGCCTGCGCCGCGCCATCGCTGCGGCTGGCCACGGCAAGGCGCTCTAGCATTTGCACAAACAGGCCCGATAGGGGCAAGGTTGACCATTCGGCATTGGCGGTGACGTGAAACAGCACGACCTGCCCCCCACCCATTTTCTTGCGCGTGACCAGCGGCGTGCCATCGGCCAGCGCGGCCAAAGTGGCCTCGATCAAGTTCGGGTCAGGTTCGGCCAAGACCTGCGCAGATACGGTGACATCGGGGCCAATGGTTAGGCCTGCAAAGGGGCTGTTTGGCGCGAATGGGGCCAGTGTTTTATCCTCGCCCCATGTCATTGCGCCGCCTGTGGCCCGCCCGCCTGCGCGCAGGCGCACGGGCAAAAGCGGGTCTTGGCCATTTTCAAATTCGGCCCCTGCAAGGCGCGGCCCAGCAAAGCGCAAAAGCGTGCCGCCCGCAGTGATCCAGTCGGTCAACGCTGTCGCTTCATCCGCGCCGATTTTGGCGACATCGGCCAGAATGATGGTATCTGGCCCCTGCGTGACAACTTGGGCAATCGATCCTGTCAGCAGGTCAGACGATGGGGCCAGCGCCTGCGTAAGGTAATGCGTGGGGGACAGCAGTTGCAGCCCTTCGGTATCGGCGGCGGCGCTGATGATCGCCACTTTGCGCCGCGTTAGGGTATCATCGGTTAGGCTGACCGCCCCCGCGCTGCGCTGGCCTTCAATCTCCAGCCGCGTGATGCGGTTGCGCAGTTCGGGTGGCAGCGACAGGCGGGCGGTGGCGCGGCCTGCGCCGCTGGCAAAGACGGCGGGGGTGCGGGCCAGTTCAGCCTCGCTGCCATCGGGGGCAGTGCCGATGGCCAGCAAGGTGATGTCTTGCTGGGTGGCGCTGGGCTGGCGCAGGGCGGTCAAAATAATCTGCCCGTCTTCAAATTCGGCGGGGGCAAGGGCAAGCGGCGCGCGGGCGGGCAGGGCCACTTCGATACGGCCCTTCTCTTGCAGTGCGGCCAGCAAATCGCCGCGCCCTGCATGGTTTAGCCCGTCACTGATCCACAGCGTGTCAAATTGCTGATCCCCCAGCAGCGCCGCCCAGCCCGCAAAATCGGCAGGCGCGCGCGGCGCTGGCTGGGCTGCGGCCAATGTGGCGCGCAGGGCATCGGCGCTTTGCCACTGGGGGGGTTGGGGCAGATCGGTCAGCCGCAAAAAGGCAACGCTGCGCCCATTGCGCCCTGCGCTGGCCAGGTCTTCCAAAGCAATATCGCGCAGGGCGGGCCAATCTTGCGCCTCGGCCCAGCCGCCATCCATGACAATCAGCAGGGGATTATCCGATTGTGCTGTATCGCCTATTGGTGCGCGGGTTGGGCCTGCAAAGCCCACAATCGCCGCCGCAATCGCCAGCGCGCGCAGCAGCAGCAGCCACCACGGCGTGCGGTCGGCAGTGCGGGTTTTATCATCCAGCCCCAGCAGCAGCACCACGGCAGGAAAGCGGCGGCGGATGGGGGCAGGGGGTATGGCGCGCAAAATCAGCCACAGGATTGGCAGAGCCAATAGCCCCCATAGCAGGGCAGGGGCGGCAAATGTCCAGCCCAGCACGCTCATCGCTGCGCACCCGAAATGGTGCCATGCGCCCAGATCAATGCGCCGATTGCGGGGGCATCGGTGTGGTGCAGATGATAATCCCAGCCAAGGCTGCGCGACAGCGCCAAAAGCTCGTCCTTGCGCTGCGCCAGCCGTTCCAGATAGCGCGCGCGCAGATCGGCGGCGGATTGGGTTTGATGGCTAACGCTGCCGCCGACAGATTGAAAAACAATGCGCCCTGTGAAGGGAAAGCTTTCCTCAACAGGGTCAAGGATATGCAGCATTGCGCCGCGCGCCCCGCGATCTGCCGCCTGCATCATGACGGCTTGCAGCGCGGGCAGGGGGCCTAGGAAATCGGAAAAATACAGCAGATGCGCGGCGCGCCCGCCTGCCATTTCGGCCTGCCCGTAATCGGATGGATTCTGTTGCGCCATCATCTCGGCGGCAAGGGGGCCCAAATGGCTGCGGCCCGTTTTGGCAGGCGCGCCGCCGATCAGCCCCACCCGTTCGCCCCCGCGCAGCAGCATCAGCGCCAGCGCCAGCGCCAGCACGGCGGCGCGGTCTGCCTTTTGCGGCAAGGCGGTATCGCTGGCAAAGCGCATAGATTGCGCGCCATCGGCCCATATCCCCACGCTATTAAGCGCCTGCCATTCGCGTTCGCGCACAAAGGGCACATCGCCGCGCGCTGATCTGCGCCAGTCAATCGCGCCTGCGCTATCGCCTGCCTGTGCGGGGCGGTATTGCCAAAATTCGTCCCCCGCGCCCGCGCGCCTGCGGCCATGCGCGCCAAAGGCCAAGGCGGCGGCCAATTGCTGCGCCTGCGCCAGCAGGGCGGGCAAAGCATAGCCAAGCCCCTGCGCCTGCGCGCGCAAATCTGGCGCGGTTGGTGTCATGCAGCGGCCTTATCGCCAAGCGCGCGTTCCACCGCGCCCGCAATCACGCCCGCCAGCGTTTGCCCCTGCGCGCGCGCGCTGTAGGTCAGTGCCATGCGGTGCACCAAAACAGGGTGGGCAAGGGCGGCCACATCGGCGACCGATGGCACAAGCCGCCCTTCCAGCAAGGCCCGCGCGCGCACGGCCAGCATCAAGGCTTGGGCGGCGCGCGGGCCTGGCCCCCATGCCAGAACGGGGGCCAAATGCGCGCCCTCGGCTTCGGTCGGGCGGCAGGCGCGCACCAAATCCAAAATGGCATTCACCACGCCGTCACCCACGGGCATTCGGCGGATCAGGGCCTGCGCGTCGATCAATTCATCGGCGCTGAACACGCCATGGGCGCGGCCCGTGTCTGCCCCCGTGGTCGCCAGCAAAATTGCGCGCTCTTCGTCGCGGCTGGGGTAGGCCACATCAATTTGCAACAGGAATCGGTCAAGCTGCGCTTCGGGCAGGGGATAGGTGCCTTCTTGTTCGATGGGGTTTTGCGTGGCCAAAACATGGAACGGGCGGCCAAGGGGGCGGGGCTGGCCTGCCACTGTCACCTCGCGTTCCTGCATGGCTTGCAGCAGGGCCGATTGGGTGCGCGGGCTGGCGCGGTTGATCTCATCCGCCATCAGCAATTGGCAAAACACGGGGCCTTGGATAAAGCGAAACGCGCGCGCACCATCTGCCGCTGTTTCCAGCACTTCGCTGCCGATGATGTCGGCGGGCATCAGATCGGGGGTGAATTGCACGCGCTTGGCATCCAGCCCCAGCACCGTGCCCAGTGTATCGACCAGCATTGTCTTCCCCAAACCCG
>JAIXVS010000208.1 GCA_027482795.1 Rhodobacter sp. | reverse complement strand
TTGCGCGCGAGGGTGTGAATCCGCAGGGCGCTGTCCCCGACCCCGCCCGCCTGACCGCGCAGGCGGCTATGGGCATTCGGGACGAGCATCAGTTTCCGCTGATTTTCTACCGCGAAAACTGCGCAGATATGGCGCTGTGCGAAGATGATATTGACGAAACCTTCATTGCCTCGGCCCGTGCGGTGGTGGCTACGGGCACGCATCTTAGTCATCCGCGCACCGAGGCGGCGGTGCTAAAGGCGCTGAATTTTGCCCGCAAACACGGGCTGCAAACCGCGCTGGACATCGATTATCGCCCTAATTTGTGGGGCCTTGCGGGGCATGGCGATGGCGAGGCGCGCTTTATCGAATCTGCTGCCGTTACCGCCAAATTGCAGGCGCATTTGCATTTGTTCGACCTGATCGTCGGCACGGAAGAGGAATTTCACATCGCAGGCGGCAGCACAGACACGCTGGCCGCCCTGCGCGCCGTTCGTGCTGCGTCGGGGGCGGTTCTGGTCTGCAAAAGGGGTGCATCGGGGGCGGTCGCCTTTACGGGCGCGATCCCTGCCAGTTTGGATGATGGGCAAACGGGCGCGGGCTTTCCCATTGAAGTGTTTAATGTTTTGGGCGCAGGCGATGGGTTTATGTCGGGCCTGACCAAAGGTTGGCTGGACGGGGCCGATTGGCCCACCGCGCTGAAATATGCCAATGCCTGCGGTGCCTTTGCCGTGTCGCGCCACGGCTGCACGCCCGCCTATCCCAGTTGGGAAGAATTGCAATTTTTCTTGCATCGCGGCGTGAAAAACCCCGCCTTGCGCAAGGATACGGAACTGGAACAGGTGCATTGGGCCACCAACCGCCGCCAGACATGGGGCGATCTGCGGATATTCGCCTTTGACCACCGCGCGCAACTGGAAGTTATGGCTGGTGCCACCCCCGAAAAGATTGGCCGTTTCAAAGAACTGTGTTTGCAGGCGACCGAAGCCGTGGCCGCTGGGCGGGCGGGATTCGGACTGTTGTGCGACAACCGCCTTGGCAAAACGGCGCTGCACCGCGCGGCGGGGCAGGGGCTGTGGATTGGGCGGCCTGTGGAATGGCCGTCCTCGCGCCCGCTGTCGCTCGAGCCTGAACTGGGCCCCGATTTTGGCGGTTTAAGCGAATGGCCGCTGGAACATATCGTTAAGGTTCTGTGCTTTTGCCATCCAGATGATACCGCTGAAGTGCGCGCGGCACAAGAAGATACGCTGCTGCGCCTGTTCCACGCTTGCCGACGTAACCGCTTGGAAATGCTGCTGGAAATCATTCCGTCCAAAGTGGGCGCGGTGGATGATACCACCACGGCAAAACTTATCGACCGCTTCTATGACATCGGCATTTACCCCGATTGGTGGAAGCTAGAGCCGATGCAAAGCGATGCTGCTTGGGCTGCGACCTGCGCTGCGATTACGGCGCGTGATCCTTACGTTCAGGGCATTGTCATTCTTGGCCTTGGCCAATCGGAAAGCGAACTTGCGGCGTCCTTTAGCCTTGCGGCTAAGTATCCGCTGGTCAAAGGTTTTGCTGTTGGCCGCACGATTCATGCCGATGTTGGCGCAGATTGGATGGCAGGCCGTGTCGATGACGCCACAGCTGTGGCGCAAATGGCGCAGAATTACACGCGGATGTGTTCATACTGGGACCAAGCCCGCGAAAATGGAGGTACGAGATGACCACAATCAGATTAACCGCAGCGCAGGCCATGGTGCGCTGGCTGTCTGTGCAAATGACCGAAGAGGGTGATCGGTTCATCGAAGGGGTGTGGGCGATTTTCGGTCATGGCAATGTGGCGGGTCTGGGCGAGGCGCTGTATGCGCATCGCGATGCTTTGCCCACTTGGCGCGGTCATAACGAGCAAACCATGGCCCATGCCGCCATTGCCTATGCCAAGGCGCAAAAGCGCCGCCGCGCCATGGCGGTGACCACGTCGATTGGCCCAGGTGCGCTGAACGTTGTCACAGCGGCGGGCGTGGCCTATGCGAACCGTCTGCCGCTGCTGATTATTCCAGGCGATATTTTTGCCAATCGCGCGCCCGATCCTGTGCTGCAACAGTTGGAAAATTTCACCGATGGCACTGTTTCGGCGAATGATTGTTTCCGCCCCGTCAGCCGCTATTTCGACCGCATCATGCGCCCCGAGCAGATCATGACAGCCCTGCCGCGCGCGCTGCGCGTGATGACCGATCCCGCCGAATGCGGGCCTGTAACTTTGGCGTTCTGCCAAGATGTTCAGGCCGAAGCCTATGATTATCCTGCGGTTTTCTTTGAACCCAAGGTCTGGCGCATTCGCCGCCCTGCCTTTGATCTGGGCGAATTTGATGCAGCCTTGGCCGCGATCAAAGCCGCGAAAAACCCTGTGATCGTGGCAGGTGGCGGCGTGATCTATGCGGGGGCCGAGGCCGCGCTGGCCGAGTTTGCCCGCGTGCACGCCATCCCCGTGGTGGAAACGCAGGCGGGCAAATCGGCGCTGGCGCATGACCACCCGCAAAACTTTGGCCCTGTTGGGGTAACGGGCGGGTCTGCGGCCAATGCGGTGTGCCGCGACGCTGATTTGGTCATTGGCGTGGGCACGCGGTTTCAAGATTTCACCACAGGGTCGTGGTCATTGTTCCAAAACCCTGCGCGCAGAATTCTGTCGATCAACGTCGCGCCCTATGACGCATACAAGCATGGCGCAATCAGCCTGACGGGCGATGCTTTGGTGGCGTTGAATGGTCTGACAGTGGGCTTGAAGGGGCAGACATGGCCTGCGATCCCGCAGTTGCAGGCCGATTGGCAGGCGGCAAAAGACGCGGTTAAAGCCGCGCCAAATCACCTAGGACTTCCGTCCGATATGCAGGTGATTGGCGCTGTGCAGCGCACCGCCACGGCGCAAACATTGGTCATGTCCGCCGCAGGCACAATGCCCGGGGAATTGCACAAAATTTGGGATGCACCCCAAGGCGGCTATCACATGGAATACGGTTTTTCCTGCATGGGCTATGAAATTGCGGGTGCCATGGGCATTAAAATGGCGCGGCCCGATGCCGATGTCATCTGTATGCTGGGCGATGGCAGCTATATGATGGCCAATTCCGAACTGGCCACTGCGGTGATGATGGGCATTCCCTTTACCGTGGTGATCACCGACAATCGCGGTTACGGCTGTATCAACCGTTTGCAAAAGGGCACGGGCGGGGCGGGGTTTAACAACCTTTTGGATGACAGCTATCACATCAACCCCAGCCATATCGACTTTGCCGCACATGCGGGGGCGATGGGGGCGCGGGCGGTGAAAGTGGCATCGATTGCCGAACTTGAGGCGGAACTTGCTGCCGCCAAGGGTGGCAAAATTCCCGTGGTGATTGTCATTGACACCGACCCATGGCCCAGCACCGAGGCTGGCGGGGCGTGGTGGGAAGTGGGCGTTCCCGAAGTATCGACGCGCGCGGAGGTGCAAGCCAGCCGCGCCCATTTTGAGAAAAACAAGAAAATTCAGCGTCTTGCTGACTAAACTTTAGGTGATACATGATCCTTTATGGTGCAAACCCGATTGCATGGACGAATGATGACGACCGCAGCCTTGGCGCGCATATCAGCCTTGCGCAATGCCTAGACGAAGCGGCGGCCATTGGTTTTGACGGCATTGAAAAGGGGCACAAACTGCCCACCACGCCCGAAGGCCTGCGCGCAGAGCTTGATCCTCGGGGGCTGAAATATGTGTCTGGATGGCATTCAACCAACCTTTTGGTCAATGATCTGGAAACCGAAAAGGCCGCGATCCAGCCCTATCTTGACCTGCTCAAAGCCATGGGCTGCAAGGTTGTGATCGTGTGCGAAACGTCGAATGCGATTCATGGCAACGATGACATGGCGGTCAATGACCGCCCGCGCCTGACTGCGGCGCAATGGAAACCCTTTGCTGCGGGCATCGAGGCGCTGGCCGCCTATACCGCCGCGCAGGGCGTGACCATGGTGTATCACCACCACATGGGCACAGTGATCGAGGCGGAATGGGAAATTGACCGCCTGATGGCCGAAACGGGCCCGCATTTGCACCTGCTGTTGGATACGGGGCATTGCTATTTCGGCGGTGGCGATCCTGTGCGTTTGGCAAAGCGGCATATGGGGCGCGTGGCCCATATCCATGCCAAAAATGTGCGCCCCGATGTGATGCGCGCCGTGCGCGAGCAGGGGCTTTCCTTTTTAGAAGGCGTGCGGCGCGGGGTGTTCACCGTGCCAGGCGATGCCGACGGGGCGGTGGATTTCTACAGCGTTTTGGAAGTTGCCGCTGCCCATGGCTATTCGGGCTGGCTGGTGATCGAGGCCGAACAAGACCCGTCCGTGCGCATTCCGCTGGATTATCAAACCATGGGTCTGCGCGCGCTTAAGGGATTTGCCCGCCGTGCGGGATTGGACAAGGGATAGCCGATGGATCTGCTGCGCAAACCGCTTAGCACCCATGGCTTGGTGCATGATATCACGCCGCACAGCGCGGGTTGGGGCTATGTTGGCTTTGCGCTGCACCGCCTGAAGGCGGGCGAAACTGCGCAGGGCAACACGGGCAGCACCGAAGTGATTTTGGTGATGGTTGAAGGCCTTGCGCAGGTGAATGGCGCGGGGCAAGACTGGGGCCAAATCGGTAACCGATTGGACGTGTTTGAGAAAACCGCGCCGCATTGCATTTACTTGCCCGCAAGCAGCCAATGGCACGTGCGTGCAACAACCGATTGCACCATTGCCATATGTTCGGCCCCCGCGATTGCCGAATACCCCGCCGCCCGCCTTGGGCCTGATGGCATCGATCTTACCCCGCGCGGGCAGGGAGCCAATACGCGCTATATCAACAATATCGCGATGGAGGGGCGCGATGTGGCCTCTAGCCTTTTGGTGACCGAAGTTTTCACCCCCGCTGGCAACTGGTCATCCTATCCGCCGCATCGGCATGACGAGGATGATTTCCCGCGCATGACGTACCTAGAGGAAACCTATTACCACCGCCTGAACCCCGCGCAGGGCTATGGCATTCAGCGCGTCTACACCGATGATGGCCGTTTGGATGAGACCATGGCGGTGAAAAACCACGATGTGGTGCTGGTGCCGCGCGGGCACCATCCCTGCGGTGCGCCCTATGGGTACGAGATGTATTACCTGAATGTTATGGCAGGCCCGCGCCGCAATTGGCGGTTTCAGAATGACCCAGCGCATGATTGGATTTATCAGCGCGATAATCCAGCGGCGGCCGGCTAAATCTCGGTCAGGGGGGGCAGATGGCCTGCAATGAGCCGCAGCGTTAATCCCTTGGCCAGACCGCGCAGTTCGCTTTCTACCATTTTGGGGCGCAAAAGGGGTGGGGCCAAAACCCAAATCTCGCCGCGATAGCCCAGTTGGCATAGCGCATCGATCACCGAAACGGCATCATTTTTGCGATCACCTTGGGTGGGGAACAGGCTGCACACGGTTCGCGTAACTTGCGTTAAATCTGCCGCAACGATGCTGCGGCAATCTGCCTGAAGAATGTTCCCGCCCAGATCCAGCCGCAAAACCGCATCGCTAACGGGTGAGAGACCAAAGACCAAAGTTCCCACCCCTGCTTGGGGCCGCACAGCAGAGGTTGTGTTATCTTCATTCATCGTGCCAGTATCCGCAGGCAAAAATCTGGCCAAAAGGCCCAAGGAAATGACCAATACCCCACCGAAAAGACACAAAGCTGTAATGGTTCTGTCGCAAAAACATGGTTAACGCAAGACCTATCATCTTGTTTTTGTTGATCTTCCATTAAGGTAACGCGAAGAGGTTAATGAAGTGTTCAACTCTACCGAGAAAAATGCGCTGCTTGAGGAATTCTTACCTGCTTTATTGGCAGGGATACCCCATGCGGCCATCTTGGTTGCGCGCGATTCAAAAGTGGCCATGGCCAACCCCACGGCAGTAGCGATTTTCGGCCCAGCGTTGCAGGGCCGCCATTATGGTCTGACGCTGCGCCAGCCCGAGGTTTTAGAGGCAGTGGCCAATTGTCTGTACACAAGCACGGGCGCAACGCTGCGGCTAACGATGCGGCCCAGCGATCAGGAAGCCAGCTTTGCCATCACCATCTCGCCCGTGCCAAATGGCGCGATTTGCGTGTTTGAAGATGTGAGCCCGCAAGAGCAAACCGACCAAATGCGGCGCGACTTTGTGGCAAATGTCAGCCATGAATTGCGCACGCCCTTGACGGCGCTACAGGGCTTTATCGAAACGCTGCAAGGCCCCGCGCGCGACGATCCCGTTGCGCGGGCGCGGTTTTTGGAGATTATGGCCACCGAGGCCGAGCGGATGAACCGCCTTGTTACCGATTTGCTGCATCTATCGCGCGTAGAGGCACAAGAACGCCTACGCCCCGATACGGAAATTGACCTTGCCGAGACGCTTGCGCTGGCGGTTGACAGTTTGCGCCCCTTGGCGCAGCGCGCCGAGGTGACGCTGGATTTAAAGGGGCTGGATGCGCCGCGCAATTTGTTTGCCGATGCCGATCAGATCATGCAAGTGGTTGGTAATCTGGTGGAAAACGCAATCAAATATGGCAGTGTCAAAGGTGGCCGTGTCGAGGTGGGGCTGACCGAGACGGTCACCTTGCGCGGGCCTGCCTATTGTTTTTGGGTGCAAGATTCGGGCAGCGGCATTGCAGAAGAACATATCCCGCGCCTGACCGAACGGTTTTACCGCGTGGACAGCCACCGATCCCGCGCGCAAGGCGGCACGGGGCTGGGGCTGGCGATTGTCAAACATATCGTCAGCCGCCATCGCGGCAAGCTGAGTATCGAAAGCGGCAAGGGGCAGGGCAGCCGATTTTCTGTGTTTCTGCCACTGGGCTAAAGCGCGGCTACAGCCGCGCCAAACGCTGGGTCAGCAAATCGAAAAACCCCTGCGCATCAACATCGCCCATGAACATGGCATTTGGCGCGCGGTTTGACACGCCCCACCAATCGGCCACCGTCATGCCCAGTGTCAATTCGGATTGGGTTTCAATTTCCACGTTGATGAACCGCCCCGTAAACAGATGCGGCGCGATCAAATAGGCAATGACAGTTGGGTCGTGCAGCGGGCCACCATCGCTGCCATATTTGGCCACGTCAAAACGTTCAAAGAAATCGGCCCATTCGGCGGCAACGCGGCCCACATTGGTGTTCAGGGCGCGAATAGCCTCGACGCGGGCGCGGGTGGCGATGACTTTATGCGTCACATCCAGCGGCATCATCACCACGGGCACGCCCGATTTTAGCACAATGTCAGCGGCCTCTGGGTCGACGTAAATGTTAAACTCGGCGGCGGGGGTGATATTGCCCACCTCGAAATAGGCCCCGCCCATCAGCACGATTTCTTGCACGCGCGCAATGATATCAGGGGCCTGCAAAAAGGCCTGCGCGATGTTGGTCAGGGGGCCAAGCGGGCACAGGGTGATGGTTTTTTCGGGCGCGCGGCGGATGGTGTCGATGATAAAATCCACCCCGTGCTGCGTTTGCAGTGCCATGGTGGGTTCCACCATGGGCGGGCCGTCAAGGCCCGTAACGCCGTGCACATGTTCAGCCGTGACCAATTTGCGCTGAAGGGGCGCGTCGCAGCCTGCAAAGACAGGAATATCGCGCCGCCCCGCCAGTTCGCATACAATGCGCACATTGCGCTGGGTCAGCGGCAGCGGCACATTGCCCGCCACCGCCACCACGCCCAAAACCTCAAT
>JAIXVS010000200.1 GCA_027482795.1 Rhodobacter sp. | reverse complement strand
GGTGCGGGATTCGGCGCGGCGGGCGCGCCAGATGGAAAACACAAAGATCAGCGCCCAGATAAACCCCGCCAGTGCGAACAAATCGACCAGCAGCGCATATCTTAGCGGCCAGTCATATTGCGCGCCGATTTCTTGCAGCAGCATCCAGCCCAGCATCGTGCTGGCAATCGCAATCGCCGCGCGGCGCGTTTGTTTGCCCGAATCAGATGGCGTATCGGATGGTTTGGGGGCCATTAATGCTGGCCCCCATGGCCGTGTCCCTGCGCGTGGCCGTGGTCATCGCCTGCGGCAGGGGCGCTGCGCTCTACCCCCCCTGCCCCCAGCAAGACCCCGAACACCGCAAAGCTGAGCGCGCCGATCACCAAGGCGGCAGCCGTTTCGGCCCCGCCCACGCCGCCCGCCAAGCCAGCGGCCAGCGCCCCTGCGCCCAAGGCAACGGCCCAGCCCAAGGGCCAAGGGCCTGTTTCAGCGTCAAAATGCGGGTGATCGTCGCTCATCGCTTATCCTTAGTAATTGTTGGTTTTGGCACGTTCCAAAAATGCGGGAATGCCTTCTTTGACAATCAATTTGGCCTGCGCCTGCCACTTGTCGCGGACAATGCGGCCACGAAAGGTGCCAAGGTGGCTATCCACCCAAGCGATCTCGTCCTTCGACCAGTTCGCGATTTGGTCATAGTGGTAAAAGCCCAAGGAATTGACCAGCTTTTCCAAAGCAGGGCCAATGCCTTCGATGATTTTCAGATCATCGGCCTTGCCGCCTTTTGGGGCCTTGAGCGTGGCAGGGGCCTTGCCCACCGAACCTGGGGCTGGGGCATCGTCTTTGGTCGATTTTGCAGCGGGTTTCGCTGCGGCAGCTTTTGGCGCAGCGGCAGCTTTTGGCGCGGCAGCGGCGGCCTTTGGCGCAGCAGCGGCGGCCTTTGGTGCTGTAGCGGCCTTGGGGGCAGCAGCGGCCTTGGGGGCAGCGGCAGATTTCACGGCGGCAGGTTTCGCGGCGGCTTCTGCCTTGGCGCTCGGTTTGGCAGCCGCAGGTTTGGCAGCCGCAGGTTTGGCAGCTGCAGGTTTGGCAGCTGCAGGTTTGGCAGCTGCGGCCTTTGGCGCGCTTGCAGCCTTGGCAGCGGCAGGTTTGGCGGCTGCTTTTGCGGGAGCGCTGGCAGCAGCGGCGGATTTCACAGCAGCAGGGGTAGCGGCGGCTTTAGCGGCAGGTTTCGCAGCGGCGGCGGCAGGTTCTGCGCCCGCAGCACCGCTGGTCTGGCCCTGTAATGCATAGCCCAGAACAGCCAGCAAAATGGCAAAGACCACCGCGCCGATAATGGCAGAGGTCAGCAGACCCATATGGCCCAGCACCAAGGACACGCCAAAGGCGACGATCCCACCTGCCAAAGCCAGCCAAAAACTCAGTCCTAAAGTTCCGTTATTCATGCGTTACTCTCCTGACTATGCCGCTTTGCGGCTGTTTGACTTCCCTATCTTGGGGCTTTTCCCCTATTCGGCCTTTGCTTTGGCCGTTGACTTCGCCGCTTTCGCGGCAGGTTTCGCCACGCCACCCAGCCAAGGGGTGGTCAGAGGCACTTCGGTTCCGTCAATGCGTTTGACGGTATCGCCAAGATCGACCGCGCGCTGTGCAGATGCGTTATGCGCGGGGCGGTCTTTGGCATATTCGGTCAGCGAGGTCAGACCTGACAACGGTTCTGCCGCATAGCGCCCGTTTTGCGGGCCTGCCACGGGCACTTCGCCCGCCGAAAACCGCGCAATCAAATCGCGCAGCTTATCGGCGGTGAGATCTTCGTAATAATCCTTGCCGATTTGGGCCATGGGCGCATTGGCGCAGGCCCCCATACATTCCACCTCTTCCCACGAAAAATTGCCATCTTTCGACAGAGTATGGGCAGAGGGAGCGATCAATTCTTTGCAAACAGCGATCAATTCTTCGGCCCCGCAGATCATGCAGGATGTCGTGCCGCAAATCTGCACATGGGCGATTTTGCCCACGGGGGCGAGTTGGCACATGAAATAGAACGTCGCCACCTCTAGCGCGCGGATATAGGCCATGCCCAGCATTGATGCGACATATTCAATCGCAGGGCGGGTCAGCCAACCCTCTTGTTCCTGCGCGCGCCACAGCAGCGGGATGATGGCCGATGCCTGCCGCCCTGCGGGATATTTCGTGATCTGCCCCTGCGCCCATGCCAGATTGGCAGGGGTAAAGGCGAAACTTTCTGGCTGGTCTTTGTGCAGGCGGCGTAGCATTAGGCGGATTTCCTTGAATTGATGTGTTCTTGCTCATCAGACCATATGCGCAGCGAGCGCGCTGAAAAATCGGCCCCGTTCAGCCATTCCACCCCGCCGCCGCCCGGAACGACCGAAACATCGCGAAATACCTCTGGAACGGCCAACATTTCCAGCAGGACGTGCCCCTTCATCTGCGGGCGCAGGTCAACATCGCGGGTGACACCATCATCCCAAACCACGCGCAATTGGCCCTGCGGCAAGGCCTGCACACCAATGACACTTAACATGGGTTTCATGGATGCATCTCCTTCCACACTTTTTCAAGGCGGTCACGATTGCCTTCCGCCCAAATACGCGCCTCTTTAATCGCCCGCACGGGGGCGTGCCCTTCGATCACGCTGAAATCCGATATGTTTAGCATCGCGCGGCCTTCAGTTGTTTCCACATGAAAGTGGGGCGGGTTGTGGTCGTTAAAATACATACTGATCACGCTGAGTTGCAAACGGACGATGGTCGGCATGTCTCACCGATCCACCTCGCCAAACACAATATCCATCGTGCCGATAATGGCGGCCACGTCGGCCAGTTGGTGGCCCTTGGCCAAATGATCCATGGCTTGCAAGTGCAAATACCCCGGCGCGCGGATTTTGGCGCGGTAGGGTTTGTTCGACCCGTCTGATTTCAGATAAACGCCAAACTCGCCCTTGGGCGCCTCGACAGCCGCATAAACCTCGCCCGCGGGCACGTGGAAGCCTTCGGTATACAGTTTAAAGTGATGGATCAGCGCCTCCATCGAAGTTTTCATATCGCGGCGCGATGGCGGCGGGATTTTGCCGCGCGCCAGCACTTCGCCGCCTTCCATGCGCAGTTTGGCAATGGCTTGGCGGATGATCAGGATCGACTGCGTCATCTCTTCCATCCGCACCAAATAGCGATCATAGCAATCGCCATTTTTGCCAACGGGGATTTTGAAATCGAACTCGTCATAGCATTCATAGGGCTGCGCGCGGCGCAAATCCCAAGCCATATTGCTGCCTCGCACCATCACGCCCGAAAAGCCGTATTTCAAAATATCGTCTTCGGTGACAACGCCAATATCCACGTTGCGCTGTTTGAAAATGCGGTTTTCGGTCAGCAGCGTGTGCAAGTCTTCCAGCACTTTGGGGAAGGTCCACGTCCACGCTTCGATATCGTCGATCAAATCATCAGGCAGGTCTTGATGCACCCCGCCGGGGCGAAAATAGGCGGCATGCAGGCGCGCGCCGCAGGCACGTTCATAAAACACCACCAGCTTTTCACGCTCTTCAAAGCCCCACAGCGGCGGGGTCAGCGCGCCCACGTCCATGGCTTGGGTGGTGCAGTTCAATAGGTGGTTCAGAATGCGGCCAATTTCCGAATACAAAACGCGGATCAGGGATGCGCGGCGCGGCACAACTGTGCCTGTCAAGGTTTCAATGGCCAAGCACCACGCGTGTTCTTGGTTCATCGGGGCCACATAATCCAGCCTGTCAAAATAAGGCAGGTTTTGCAGATAGGTACGGCTTTCCATCAGCTTTTCAGTGCCACGATGCAAAAGGCCAATATGCGGATCGCAGCGTTCAACAATCTCGCCGTCCAGCTCTAGCACAAGGCGCAGCACGCCATGCGCGGCGGGATGCTGGGGGCCAAAGTTTAGGTTGAAATTGCGGATGCGCTGCTCGCCCGTCAGGGCATCACCAAACGCATTCGTTTCCAGCTTTCCGTCCATCATATCAATACCTTATGGGTGGTGGGGGCGGTGTTCATCTCGTCCATCGCGGCGCGCCAAGCTTCTGGCATGGCGGGGAAGCTTTGGGCGATAAAGTCATATTGCGGGCGCAAAAAGCGTAACGCCGCGCTGCGCAGGGCGGCGGGCATGGGCAAATCGCGCCCCTCATGCACGCGCTTGGACAGATCGGCAGCAAGCGGGCCAAGGCCAACAAAGGCAAGCAGGCGGTCAAACCCCGCCTTGGTGAACAGATCTTCGGTGAACATCACCAAAAGTCTGTCGCCAAAGACGCGCTGCAATTTTGGCAGATTGGTGGCATAATCACCGCGCCGCAGCATACCGCGAATACCGCCATCCTCGTCGCCTGCGATCACGTTTTGCAGCATGTCGGCGCAGGCGGCGTCAAATGTATTTGGCGCAGTGCGGGATGCCGACATGCGAATATGGCTCCACAGCCGTGCCAGCGGATCGCGCATCAGATATACCACCTTCAGTGCGCCGCCCATCGCCTTGATCGGTTGCAAAAGCTTGCCCTGCAAAATCGAATAGGCTGGCGTGAAATCGCCCACCAGTTTGGTGCCCGCAGGGGCCGCGCGCAGGTAATCGCCAAAGGCAGGCGCATCTACGCGGCGGGGCAAAAGCAAGGGCAGAAAACTGCGCAGATCGTTCAGGCGGCGCAGCTGCGGTGCGGCCAATTCGCCTGCGCCTTCCAGCCGTGCAATCTCATCTTCGGTTTCAGCGATTTTCTTGTCCCAATGGGCAGGCTCGATGGTGGAGAAATAGTGATATTCCTTGATCGTGCGCAGATAGCAATCGGGATGTGCGGATAATTGATCGTGCAACCAAGTCGTTCCCGCTTTGGTTGCCCCCACACACATCAAGATCACTGGCACATTGCCCATGGATCAGGCCTTTTTCTCATCACCAGGCAGAACATATTTCGCCGATTCCCAAGGAGACAGGAAATCAAACTGGCGGTATTCTTGCACAAGGGAAACGGGTTCATACACCACGCGCTTTTGCGCCTCGTCATAGCGCACTTCGGTATAGCCCGTGGTTGGGAAATCTTTGCGCAGCGGGTGGCCGCGAAAGCCATAGTCGGTCAGAATGCGGCGCAGGTCGGGGTGGTTTGAAAACATCAACCCAAACATATCGAACACTTCGCGTTCAAACCAATTGGCCGATGGGTGAATGGCGCAGATAGACGGCGTCATCGCCCCATCCGCCACGCCCATTTTCACGCGAATGCGCTGGTTTTGGTACATCGACAAGAAATGATAGACCATCACAAACCGCGGATCATCCTCGGGGTGATCGACTGCCGTGATATCGACAAGGGATGAAAACTTGCACCCCGCATCATCGCGCAAGAACTGCACAAACCCTTCTAAATGCGATGGGTTGATGGTGACCGACAATTCGCCAAAGGCCACTTCGGTTGCCACAATCGCCGCCCCCTGCTGGGCGGTGATATGATCGGCCAAAGCCTGCAATGCGTCGTGATTAGCCTGTGCCATAGCGACCTACCTTACCAATGTTCCCGTGCGGCGGATTTTGCGTTGCAGTTGCAAAATGCCATATAGCAGCGCCTCTGCCGTGGGCGGGCAGCCGGGAATGTAAATATCCACGGGCACGATGCGATCACAGCCGCGCACCACCGAGTAACTGTAGTGGTAATAGCCGCCGCCATTGGCGCAAGAGCCCATCGAAATCACATAGCGCGGCTCTGGCATTTGATCGTATACCTTGCGCAGCGCGGGGGCCATTTTATTGGTCAACGTGCCAGCCACAATCATCAAATCAGACTGGCGCGGGGATGCGCGCGGCGCAGTGCCGAACCGCTCCAAGTCATAGCGCGGCATGGATGTGTGCATCATTTCCACGGCGCAGCAGGCCAGACCGAAGGTCATCCAATGCAAAGACCCGTTGCGCGCCCAATTGATGATATCTTCGGTCGAAGACAGCAAGAACCCCTTGTCTTGCAACTCGGCATTCAGGGCCTGCGTTGCAACCTCGCGGTCAGGCCCAGCCGTATTGGCACCCGTCATCACGCCCATTCCAAGGCCCCCTTCTTCCATTCATAGGCAAAGCCCACCGTCAGCACGCCAAGGAACACCATCATCGACCAGAACCCCGCCATGGAAATATCGCCAAAGGCCACGGCCCATGGGAACAAAAAGGCGACCTCTAGATCAAAGATAATGAACAAGATCGAGACGAGGTAAAAGCGCACGTCAAACTTCATCCGCGCATCGTCAAAGGCGTTGAACCCGCATTCATAGGCCGACACTTTTTCAGGGTCTGGGTTGCGCACAGCCAGCACCACCGCCGCCAGCAGCAGCACAATGCCAAGGCCGATGGCAATGGCCAAAATGATGATAACGGGCAGATATTCGCGAAGCATCTGGTCCACGGCGCGCTCCTTAACTTAGGGCAAATGCCGCCTTGGTTTGGTCAGGCAGCGTTGGGGCATGGTTTACCCCTGCGCGCGGGCGGGGTCAACCAAGGGCAGGGTTTAATTGTGGCAAATTCACCCCTTTTCGCGCCGCATCTGGCGGGCAGGCGGACGCGGGGGCGCAATTGCCCCTTTTTGTCGCAGGCAGGGCTTCCTATATTGCGGCTATGGCCCGTGCTGGGCCGCAAGGGAAAGGCTGCATCATGGGCAAGATTTCGGGGCTGAAATGGGCCGCTTGGGGCGCTGTTGCCGCGCTTGGGCTCGCCGCCGCCGCGCAGGCCGAAGAAGTGGGCCGCGTGGGCGTGGACTGGGTGGGCAATGACATTGTGATCGAGGCCTTGGCCGACCCAAAAGTTGCGGGCGTGACCTGCCATATCAGCTATTTCGACCGCTCTTTGTGGGACAGGGTCAGTAAGGGAAACTGGTTCGAAGACCCGTCCAATTCATCGATCGCCTGCCGCCAAACGGGGCCGATTGTGCTGGGGGATATTGATACCAGCGCGGACGGCGAAGTGGTCTTTTCCGAAGGCCGTTCGCTGATCTTCAAATCCCTGCGCGTGACACGGATTTTCGACGCGGAAAATCAAGTGCTGGTGTATTTGACCCACGCAAATGAAGTGATGGATGGGTCTGCGAAGATGTCGATCTCGACGGTGCCGCTTTGGCAGAGGTAGGGGGGCAATTGCCACCGAACGAGGGCACCATCGCGCCTAACCGTTTTGGTCTTGATCTGGTTCGCTCATCGACTGCTTCCTAGTCAATGACTTGTCAATCTTGAACTTCGCTATTGCGAGCGCGTCGGGATCGGGCGATTTGTCTGGAAAATTCAAATAAGCCGCCCCTTCAAACAGAAGGAATGCAGCAGCATCATAAACTTTCGCAGCCCAAATTTCGCTATCGTAAACGCCAATGCCCGATGACCCGTGGTCGCCCTTGATTGCTGTGCGCCAACGAATTGATCCATCCTTTGCGATGAACTTTACAACGCCTTTGAACTGGGAAGATGTGTTTCTCTTTGGGCGTCGGTTCCGCATAACTGCCTTTCGGCCCACGAACCCCTGAAGGTTTTCGACCCTGCAATCGAAGGTCACTTTGTTTTCAAAAGAAATTTGTTTAAGTTCATCATAGGAACATTCTGGGAATTGCAGCTTCATTACAAAACGTTGTAGCGATATTCGATGACCTGAAAT
>JAIXVS010000193.1 GCA_027482795.1 Rhodobacter sp. | reverse complement strand
GCACCAAAGGCAGAATTTTCCCCGTATCTTGACTGATCAGCCGATCCCACGGATCAGCATGCGATGTTTTGCCCGCAATCCGCCGCAAGCGGGTGACCGCGTTTTGCCCCAAATGCCCATCCATCGCGGCAAGCGCCCCTTCCAAACCGCCCGGAAAGGCAAGTCCGACCTGTTCCAACTCGTTGAGAAATTCGTCCACCACTTCGGCCAGCGTGGTGCGATCAATCAGCCGCAGCTGGCTCATCGCTTGGGTCAAATCTGCCTGCATTTTGTCAGGCAGGCTTTGCAACGGAATGCTACTGCCTTCGGAAATCAAAAACCGCACGATGACAGCCGCCTTTTGCGCGCGCGTCAACGTGCGCGGGGCCACAGCGATGGGCGCAGGCGCAAACCGCTGTGCAGGTTCAATTGCCCCCAAAAACTGCCCAAAACCCTGATCTGTCATGCGATTCCCCTTGTTTCCAAGAACCATCGCACGGGTCGGTTAACACCGCCCTAAAACGGGCAGGTCAGGCCCCAAAAACGCGGGCAAAAATCGTATCGACGTGCTTTGTATGATAGCCAATATCGAACTTTTCTTCAATTTCTGCGGGGCTTAGCGCGGCTGTCACCTCTGGGTCTGCCAGCAGCTCGGTTTTAAAATCTGCGCCCGCCTCCCAAACCTTCATCGCGTTGCGCTGCACAAGGCGGTAACTATCTTCGCGCGAAACACCCGCCTGCGTCAGCGCCAGCAGCACGCGCTGGCTCATCACTAGGCCGCGAAATTTATTCATGTTTTTCAGCATGTTATCAGGGTATATCACCAGCTTTTCCAAAAGCCCCCCCAGTCGGTGCAGCGCAAAATCCAGCGTAATCGTGGTATCTGGCCCAATCGCCCGCTCAACCGAGGAGTGCGAGATATCGCGCTCGTGCCACAGGGCCACATTCTCTAGCGCGGGGGTCACGGACATGCGTACAAGGCGCGCCAGACCGGTTAAATTTTCTGACAATACGGGATTGCGTTTGTGCGGCATCGCCGATGATCCCTTTTGCCCGGGCGAGAAGAATTCTTCGGCTTCCAAAACCTCGGTCCGCTGCATGTGGCGGATTTCAATGGCGATGTTTTCGATGCTAGAGGCAATCACCCCAAGGGTCGCAAAATACATCGCATGGCGGTCGCGCGGGATGACTTGGGTGGAAATGGGTTCGGGCACCAGCCCCAACATTTTGCAAACATGATCTTCGACCGATGGGTCAATATTGGCAAATGTGCCCACCGCGCCAGAAATAGCCCCCGTGGCAATTTCCGCCCGTGCGGCCAGCAGCCGCGCCCGCCCCCGCGCCATTTCGGCATAAAACCGCGCAAAGGTCAGCCCCATTGTGGTGGGCTCTGCATGAATGCCGTGCGAACGGCCAATGCGGATGGTGTCTTTATGTTCAAACGCGCGGGTTTTCAGCGCCGCCAAAACCCTATCCATCCCAATCAGCAACAAATCCGTCGCCCGCACCAATTGCACATTCAGCGTGGTATCCAGCACATCAGAACTGGTCATGCCCTGATGCACAAACCGCGCATCATCCGCGCCGATATGTTCGGCCAAATGCGTCAGGAATGCTATGACATCATGCTTGGTCACGGCTTCAATCTCGTCAATCCGCGCCACATCAAACACCACATCCTTCGCGCGCCAAACCGCCGCCGCGTTTTCCTTTGGAATAACGCCAAGGGCCGCTTGGGCATCGCAGGCATGGGCCTCAATCTCGTACCAGATTTTAAACTTGGTCTCGGGCGACCAGATGGCCACCATATCGGGGCGGGAATAACGTGGGATCATGGCGGCCTCCTTTTGGCCCTGCCTTAGCGGGTAGGGGGGGCTAGTGCAAGCTATGGGTGCACTGGGTTGATCTTGACTGCGCAGTAAATCCACTTAACAATCTAAAGATGTCTTTGATAACTCACCCGCAACCTGGAACAATTTTGCGCGTAGACCTTTCCGAAGGATTCCGAGCGCCTGAAATGGTCAAACGCCGCCCCGCAATTGTTCTTTCTCACAAGATTCCCGGTCGAAATCTATTATGAACAATTGTTCCGCTTAGTACTGCCGCTCCAAATCCAATTTTGCCGCATCACATGCAGATCACTCTTGATCCACCGTTGCCCGATCCCTACTCCAACCCTACGATGTGGGTTAAAGGTGATATTGTTTTGACCGTAGGCTTTCATCGATTGCGTTTGTTGTTTCGGGGCAACGAGGCTGGCCAGCGCATCTATGATGAGCGAGTACTAGATGAGGCAACGATGACAGGTGTGCGTGCTTGCGTCCGCGCTGGACTGGGACTTTAGCTTGACAAATGGTCTTTGATGCCGTAAACATGATGGGTCGCTGGCTTGTCCAGCAATTAAGTCCAATCCTTGATTGGCCGTCAGAATTGGGTGATTGCAAACCTATCTGGTGTCAGCAAGGCTCCGCAAATGCGGGGCCTTGTTTATTTGGTGATGCCAGTTGACCTTTGCCGCGCGCGCCGCTAACCCGCCCGCATGGCACGCGCACCCCTTCTTCAGCTCTCGAACATCTCGCTGACCTTCGGCGGCAATCCCCTCTTTGAAGGGCTGGATTTGGCCGCCCAACATGGCGACCGTATCGCCCTTGTGGGGCGCAATGGCGCGGGCAAGTCGACCTTGATGAAGGTGATGGCAGGTCTGGTCGAGGCCGACAGCGGTATGCGTTCGATTCCCCCCGGCATCACCGTGGGCTATATGGAACAAGACCCCGATCTGTCGGGCTTTGAAACCCTTGGCCAATTTGCCGAAAGCCGCTTGTCCGATGAAGATTATTACAAAATCCCAATGCTGGCCGATGGGCTAAAGTTTAACCCCGACACGCCCATTGCCACCGCATCAGGCGGCGAACGCCGCCGCGCAGCGCTGGCCAAGCTGATGGCGGAAGCGCCCGAATTGATGCTGCTGGACGAGCCGACCAACCATCTCGACATTCAGGCGATTGAATGGCTAGAGGAAGAGCTTTCCACCACCCGCGCCGCCTTTGTTTTGATTTCCCACGACCGCGCCTTCCTGCGCAAGCTTACCCGCCAAACCCTTTGGGTCGACCGCGGCCAAGTGCGCCGCCGCGAGTCAGGCTTTGACGGGTTTGAAGACTGGCGCGAAACCATTTGGGCCGAAGAAGACGAGGCCCGCCACAAGCTAGACCGCAAGATTAAGGCCGAGGCGAAATGGGCCGTCGAAGGCATCTCTGCCCGCCGCAAACGCAACCAAGGCCGCGTGCGCGCATTGGCAGATTTGCGGGCCGAACGCTCGGCCCAAATCCGCCGCCAAGGCACCGCGATGCTGGAACTGGACGCAGGCCAGACATCGGGCAAAAAGGTGATCGAGGCCACGAATATCTCGCTGGCATTCGGCGCAAAGCCCATTGTGAAAAACTTTGACCTGCGCGTTTTGCGCGGCGACCGCGTGGCCTTTGTTGGCCCCAACGGCGTGGGCAAAACCAGCCTTCTTAAACTGCTGCTGGGCCAAATCGCCCCCGATTCTGGCACTGTCACCCTTGGCACCAACCTTGACATCGCCGTGTTCGACCAAGCCCGCGCGCGGCTGGACGGTGAGGCATCGCTTTGGGACAATCTGGTCGGCGATCCGCTGATGGCCGTCTCTGGCGCATCCGATCAGGTGATGGTGCGGGGCCGACCCAAACATGTGGTCGCCTACCTGAAGGATTTCCTGTTCGACGAATCTCAGGCCCGCGCGCCCGTCAAATCCCTATCGGGGGGCGAAAAGGCGCGGCTGCTGCTGGCGAAACTGATGGCGCTGCCGTCCAACCTTTTGGTGCTGGACGAACCGACGAATGATCTAGACGTGGAAACGCTAGACCTGTTGCAAGATATCCTGTCCGATTATGACGGAACGGTGCTGCTCGTCTCTCACGACCGCGATTTCATCGACCGCATTGCAACGACCACCATCGCGCTGGAAGGGCAGGGCCGCGCCACCGCCTTTCCAGGCGGGTGGAGCGATTATGCCCGCCAGCGCGTGATCGGCTTTGATACCGAAACCTTCGACAACGCCGCCAAAAAACCCGCCGCCCCCACATCCGCCCCGCCGCCCGTGAAGCCCAAATCCAAGCTGACCTTCACCGAGGCGAAACGGCTGGACTCCCTGCCAGACTTGATTTCCAAGGCCGAGGCGGAACTGGCCAAACTCTCTACCCTGCTAGAAGACCCCGCCCTGTTCACCCGCGACCCTGTGAAATTTGGCAAAACCAGCGAAATGGTGGCGAAATTGCAGGCGGCGCTTCAGGCACTGGAAGAGGAATGGATGGCGCTAGAGGCGAAGGCGGGGTAAACCCCCTTCCCATGCCCCCAAACCCCTGCTATCACACCGTGATGAGACAGATTTGCACGATTATTTGCTGCATTACCTGCTGACATTGGTCACGCGGGCTGTTTTTGTTTCCTAACCCGAACAGACAACACCCGCGCGGCGCGCGAGAGATAAGGTTTGGGCCATGACGATCAAACTCTACAACAGCAAAACCCGCCAGAAGCAGGATTTTGAACCTTTGGATCGTTCCAATGTCCGCATGTATGTCTGCGGCCCCACCGTCTATGACCGCGCCCATCTGGGCAATGCGCGACCTGTTTTGGTGTTTGACGTGCTCTACCGCCTGCTGCGCCACACTTACGGCCCCGAAGCCGTGACCTATGTGCGCAATTTTACGGATGTGGATGATAAAATCAACGCATCAGCCCTTGCCCGCCAGCAGGCGGGCGATAGCCGCCCGCTGGAGGCGCTGATAGCCGAGCGCACGGACGAGACCATCGCATGGTATCACGCCGATATGGACGCTTTGGGCGCGCTGCGGCCAAACCATGAGCCGCGCGCGACGGGCTTTATCGGCCCGATGATCACCATGATCGAAAAGCTGATCGCCAGCGGTCACGCCTATGCGGCAAACGGCCATGTGCTGTTCCGCGTGCGGTCTTACCAAAACTACGGCGCGCTGTCGGGGCGGTCTGTCGATGATATGATCGCAGGCGCGCGGGTGGAAGTGGCCCCGTTCAAAGAAGACCCGATGGATTTTGTGCTGTGGAAGCCGTCCTCGGCGCAAGAACCTGGGTGGAACAGCCCCTGGGGTCGCGGGCGCCCGGGCTGGCATATTGAATGCAGCGCCATGAGTTATGAATTGCTGGGCGATACCTTCGACATCCACGGCGGCGGCCTTGATCTGCAATTTCCGCATCACGAAAACGAACTGGCCCAAAGCGCCTGCGCCCACCCGACGGGCAGCTTTGCCCAAGTCTGGATGCATAACGAGATGTTGCAGGTAGAAGGTAAGAAAATGTCCAAGTCTTTGGGCAATTTCTTTACGGTGAGGGATTTGCTGGACAAGGGTTATGCGGGCGAAGTTATTCGCTTTGTGATGCTGTCGACGCATTACCGCAAGCCGATGGATTGGACAGAGGCGAAGGCGCGGGAGGCAAGCCACACCCTAACCGCATGGTATCGCGCCACCGATAACGTTACGGCTGCGACCGATGTTCCAAAAGATATGATCGACATCCTTGCAAATGATGTCAATACATCTGGAGCCATCGCTGAGATGCACGGACTTGCCAGTCGAGAAGATTGGGCAGGGCTAAAAGCCGCAATGCGGCTGTTGGGGTTGCCTGACGCGGAAGACGCGGAATGGTTTAGGCAAGAAGCGAAAATGGCCAGCTTCAATAATCTGCCCGACTCGGACAAGTTGTTTGGGCTACTGAAAAAGTGGCAAGACCTGCGCAACGCTAGAAAATTTGCAGAGGCCGATTTGCTCAAGCAACGCATAGAAGATTGCGGTGTGAAACTTTCGGTCAGTGTTGCAGGGCCAGAAGCAACTCGACTGGACACCTTCAACCCCGCCAAACTCGACGCCCTGCTATGACGCCTAACTTGTTGCAAAACGTCACGACTTTCTTCCCTTTCCCCGCTTTTCTGTTGAAAAAAGCGTTAAGATTTATCGCCCGTCCAACCCCTTTTCCCCCAAAGGCCCGCCCATGACCGCGCCCGATACAGTGCCCTATACCGCGCCCCGCGACCGCCTTTACCTGTTTGACACCACCCTGCGCGATGGTCAGCAGACCCAAGGGGTGCAGTTTTCGGCCGCCGAGAAAATCCAGATTGCCGACGCCCTTGACACCCTTGGCATCGATTATATCGAAGGCGGCTGGCCGGGGGCGAACCCGACCGACAGTGATTTCTTCGCAAACGCCCCCAAAACCCGCGCCACGATGACGGCCTTTGGCATGACCAAACGATCAGGCCGCAGCGCGGAAAATGACGATGTTCTGGCGGGTGTTCTGAACGCCCGCACCCCTGCGGTGTGCCTTGTTGGCAAGACCCACGACTTCCACGTGCGCACCGCCCTCGACATTCCGCTGGATGAAAACTTGGGCAACATCCGCGCCAGCATCGCCCATGTCATCGCCCAGGGGCGCGAGGCGCTGTTTGATGCCGAGCATTTCTTTGACGGCTACCGCAGCAACCCCGCCTATGCCCTGCAAGCGATCCGCGCCGCCTATGATGCAGGCGCGCGTTGGGTTGTGCTCTGCGACACCAACGGCGGCACTTTGCCCGAGGATATTCACCGCATCACTGCCGAAGTCATCGCATCGGGCATCGATGGCGCGCGTCTTGGCATCCATTGCCACGATGATACGGGCAATGCCGTGGCCAATTCGCTTGCCGCCGTCCGGGCAGGGGCGCGGCAAATTCAAGGCACGCTGAATGGTCTGGGCGAACGGTGCGGCAATGCCAATTTGGTCACCCTCATCCCAACTCTGCTGCTGAAGGAACCCTTCGCCAGCACGTTGGAGACGGGCATCACCACAGACGGCCTTGCCAGCCTGCTGCGCATTTCGCGCCAGTTGGATGATATTCTCAACCGCGTGCCGCTGCGCTCTGCCCCCTATGTCGGCGCTTCGGCCTTTGCCCATAAGGCGGGGCTTCATGCCTCGGCCATTCTGAAAGACCCCACCACATACGAACATATCCCCCCCGAATCCGTGGGCAACGCCCGTATCATCCCGATGTCGAACCAAGCGGGCCAGTCAAACCTGCGCGCGCGGCTGAACGCGGCGGGGATTGAGGTGGCGGCGAATGACCCCCGCCTTGGCGCGATTTTGGACAGTATCAAAGACCGCGAAGATCAGGGCTATGCCTATGACGGCGCGCAGGCAAGCTTTGAAATTCTGGCCCGCCGCGCGCTGGGTCTGCTGCCCGATTTCTTCGAGGTCAAACGCTACCGCGTCACGATTGAACGGCGCAAAAACCGCTATGATCAGATGATTTCCCTGTCCGAAGCGGTGGTTGTGGTGAAAATCGGCGGCGAAAAGAAAATGTCGGTGTCCGACAGTATGGACGAAGCGGGCAGTGATCGCGGCCCCGTCAACGCGCTGGCCAAGGCGCTGGCCAAAGACCTTGGCCCCTATCAAGACGCAATCGCCGATATGCGGCTGGTCGATTTCAAAGTGCGCATCACCCAAGGCGGAACCGAAGCGGTCACGCGGGTGATTATCGACAGCGAAGACGGGCAGGGGCGGCGTTGGTCAACCGTTGGCGTGTCGGCCAACATCGTGGACGCATCGTTCGAAGCGCTGCTAGATGCAATCAATTGGAAGCTGGTGCGCGATGGGGCGCGGGCGGGGGCATCTGCGTGACCATCGACGCCTGCGCCGCCCTTGTTGCCCGCGCCGATCCAGACCGCTGGGCGGCGGTTTTGGCGGCCCCTTTGGCCGCCCGCGCGCCCCTTATTGTGCTGTATGCCTATAACATCGAAATTTCCCGCGCGCCTTGGGTGTCCTCGCAATCCCTGATCTGCGAGATGCGCCTGCAATGGTGGCGCGATGTGCTGACCGCCTCAACCCGCCCCGCGCATGAGGTGGCAGGGCCGATGCATGATCTGATTGGGCAAGGCGGGCTGGATGTGGCCACGCTGGACGCAATGGCGGCAGCGCGGATCTGGGATGTGTATTCCGAACCTTTTGAAGGTGCAGATCATTTCAGCGACTATTTAGATCAAACCGCAGGCGGGCTGATGGCAGCATCTGCGCAGGTTTTGGGGGCAAGCGCCGAAGGCGTGGCAGTGGCGCAGGCCTATGGCGCAGCCGCTGGCCTTGCCGCCTATTTCCGCGCTGTGCCCGAACTTGCCGCGCGCGGGCGCGTCCCGCTGATCGACGAAAGCGATCAGGCTATCGCGGATTTGGCGCGCAAAGCCCTTGCAAGCTGGAACTTGGCACGTTCCAAACGCCGTGCCTTGGGGCAGGCTTGGCCAGCCTTGCTGTCTGGCGTGCAGGCAGGGGCAATTTTGCAACTCGCCGCGCGCCAGCCGCATCTTGTGCGATCAGGCGGGCTGCATCTGGCCCCCATGCAGGCGCGGGCGCGGCTGATTTGGGCCAGTTTCACTGGACGAGTTTAGGGGCCGCGTCTAGCCGCGCGATAAATCCATCGCAAAGCGCCAAGGCGAAGGCGGGGCAGGCGTAAAGCCGTGGTGAATATAAAAATCGCGCGCCTCGGCATTGGCCTCTTGGGTAGAGACTGTCAAATACGCGCAGCCCTGCGCCAAAACATGCGCGCGCACCGCGCGCACCATCGCCGTGCCCAGCCCCGCGCCGCGCGCAGGCTCGGCCACAAATAAATGATGCAAATCCATGCCGCGCTGACCCAAATGCGCCCGCATTAGCGGCATAAGCAGCGCATAGGCCTGCAAAACCCCGTCCTCATCGGCCACCAAGCCCTGCGCCCAAGGCACGGGGCCAAACAAATCGCGCGACAGGCTGTTAAGGCTGGCCTGCGGCGTATCGCCATGATGCCGCGCCAAGGCTTGCACCAAGCCCAAAACCTGCGGCAGATCATCAATTTTTATGGGACGAATGTCCAAATCACACCTCCCACATCACGCTTCTTTAGGCCGCAGCGCCAGCCACACCAGCGCCCCGCCCGCCAACACCAAAAACGGCAGCATCGCCATATTCACCGCCGCCCAACCCGCCTGCGCCGAACTGCCCGAACAGTTCATCAGCCCGCCCGAGGATAGGCTGGCCACCGTCACCCCGCCGAAGACGATCAAATCATTCAGCCCCTGCATCCGCCCGCGTTCCTGCGGCGCAATAGATGTGGTCAGCAAGGTCGTCGCGCCAATAAACCCAAAATTCCACCCCACGCCCAGCAGGATCAGCGCCGCGAAAAACTGCGTCAGCTCGACCCCCGAAATCGCAACTGCGCCTGCGGCGGCCAAAATCGTCAGCCCCAGCCCCATCACACGGGGCGCGCCAAAGCGGGCGATGACATGGCCCGTGAAGAAACTGGGCCCATACATGGCCAGCACATGGGCGGTCACCACATTAGCCGCATCCGCCGTGTGAAACCCGCAGCCCACCACCGCCAGCGGCGACGATGTCATCACCAAATTCATCAATGCATAAGATACCGTGGCCACAACCACCGCCACGGCCACATTCGGCGTTTTCAGCAGGTCCATGCGCGAACGCCCCACGGGCGCATCGCTGGCCGCTTTGGGCAATTTGGGAATGTTCAAAAAGGCAAACAGCAAAACGCCTGCCAAGTTCAGCCCAATCACTGCCAAATAGCTGCCCAAAAACGGCACCACCATCGATTGCGCGGTCAGCTTTACAATTTGCGGCCCCACCACGGCAGACAACAGCCCCCCCGCCATCACCGCCGAAATCGCCTTGGGGCGGTAGGCGTCTGATGCCATATCGGCGGCGGCAAAGCGGTAAAACCCTTGGGCCGACATATATATGCCCGACAGCAGCCCGCCAAACACAAAAAGCCAAAAGTTCGATGTGTACAGCGCCAGCGCGCCCACGGCAGCCCCCATGGTGCCGCCCAGCGTGCCAATGTAAAACCCCGCGCGCCGCCCATAGTGCGCCATAAAGGATGATAGCGGCGTCGCGGTCAGCATCGATCCAATCACCATCGCCGAAATGGGCAATGTCGCCCAGCAGGCATTGCTGGCCAGGCTTTGCCCCGCCAGCCCCGCAATGGTAAAGATAATCGGCATCTGCGCGCCCAGCACCGCTTGGCTGGCGACCAGAACGGCAACATTGCGCCGCGCGATGGTATCTGTTTCACTCATACCACAGGGTTAGGCCCAAGGCGGCCTGCCCGCAAGGGGCTAAACGGGGCTAATGGGGGTGTCATGGTTGGGCGTATTTTAGAAACCGATGCCTGTATTGCCGAAGGGGCCGCGCATTTGGCCGCAGCGCACCCGCGCTTTGCCTATGCGCTGGCGCAAACGGGGCCGTTGCCCCTGCGCAGGCAGGCGGGCGGATTTACCGCGCTGCTGGATGCGATTGTGGGCCAACAAGTGTCGGTTGCCGCGGGGGACGCGATTTGGCGGAGGATGGATGCGGCAGGGCTGACAACCACCCACGGCATTCTTGCCGCCACGGTTGAAGAGATGCGCGCCGTCGGCCTGTCGCGGCAAAAGGCATCTTATGCCCATGCCTTGGCGGGCGCGGGGATTGACTATGCCGCGCTTGAAACCGCCCCGACAGATGAGGTCATCAAGACGCTGACGGCGGTCAAAGGCATTGGCGTTTGGACGGCCGAGATTTACGCCATGTTCGCCCTTGGCCGCGCCGATGCCTTTGCGGCGGGCGATTTGGCGCTGCAAGAATCGACGCGGGTTTTGTTTGAACTGGACGCGCGCCCCAATGACCGTGCCTTGCGCGCGCTGGCCGAAGATTGGGCCCCGTGGCGCGGCGTTGCAGCGCGGCTGCTTTGGTCCTATTACCATATCATCAAATCGCGGGATGGCATCAGATGATCAGAAAATTGCAATTTGGCCGTGCGGGCGCGGGTATTGGCGCGGCCAAACAGGTGGTGGTTTTTCTGCATGGCTATGGCGCAGATGGGGCCGATTTATTGTCGCTGTCAGACCCGCTTACCCCCCATATGCCCGCCACCGCCTTCTATGCCCCCGACGCGCCAGAGCCGTGCAAAGCCACCCCCTTTGGCCGCCAGTGGTTTGCCATTCCCCGCTTTGATGGCAGCACCGAAGCACAATCGCGCGCAGGGATGGATGCCGCCGCCGCAGACCTGAACGGATTTATCGATCAAATTCTTGCCGCAGAAGCTTTGCCCGCTGACCGTTTGATTTTGCTGGGCTTTTCCCAAGGCGCGATGATGGCGCTGCATGTCGCCCCGCGCCGTGATTTACCCCTTGCGGGGGTGGTTGCCATATCGGGAAAATTGATTGATCCCATGGCGCTGCGCGCTCAGGCAAAGGTAAAGCCTGAAGTCATGCTGATCCACGGCGATGTCGATGATGTTGTCCCCTTTGGCGAGATGCATTTGGCAGGCCAAGCGTTGCAAGACGCGGGCTTTGCCACCTATGCCCATGTCATGCGCGGCACGGGCCACGGCATTGCGCCAGATGGGTTGCAAGTGGCGCTTGCCTTTATGAAGCAGCGATTGAAATTAGCATAAGCTCTCTAAAGTTAGCCTAGGCTGTCCAAATATGCCGCGCATCCCGTCAGGGCGGCGAAATCATCCTCGACAATTTGCAGGCGAAAGTTTTGCATGAAATCTGCAAATCGCCCCTTGTCGCAAAACGCCTCGGCCAGACCCATTTGCGCGAAATACGGGGCCATGGCGCGGGCCACGCCGCCAATCAGATAGATGCCGCCAAAGGGCAGATGGATCAGCGCCAAGTTGCCCAGTTCCGCCCCAAGGATGCCCACATAAAGGCGCGCGCAATCTTGCGCGGCAGCCTCGCCCTTGGCCAAACGTTCCATCACTTCGGCGGCGGAAATTACCACTTCCGCCCCCGCCTCGGCGGTGACAAAGGCGTATAGCCGCTCCAACCCGCGCCCTGCCAAAACATCTTCCACCCCCGCAAAGCCATGGGCGTGCGGGCCCGTTGTGGCCAAAAACTGCGCAAGGCGGAAATCGCGCTGGGTGCGGATCGGCATGGACACATGGCCGCATTCCGAAGGGGCAACCAAACGCGCCGCGCCCGACCCGTGCACGGGGGCGGCATTCATGCCCGTGCCCACGCCCACAACCAGCATCGCCGCGCCCGCCTGCGCGGGGCCTGCGATAACCTCCCGAAGATCGCTGTCTGCGATAAAGCCCAAAGCATGGCCCTGCGCCTGCAAATCATTCAAAATCGCGGTGCGCCGCGCGCCCGTGGCCGCCGTGAGCAGCGGCGCATCAATGGTCCAATCCAAATTGGTCATCACCGCCACGCCGCCCCGCACGGGCCCAGCGGCGGCAACGCAAACGCCGTCCACGCCGCTTGCGCCCTCATCAGCCAAATAGCGGCGCAGCACAGCGCCCAAATCGGCAAATTCGGCATTGGCATAGCGGCGAATAC
Organism: Rhodobacter sp.; assembly: GCA_027482795.1. Taxonomy (GTDB): domain Bacteria; phylum Pseudomonadota; class Alphaproteobacteria; order Rhodobacterales; family Rhodobacteraceae; genus Cypionkella. Next base: position 1,724 of record JAIXVS010000193.1, on the reverse strand, counting down.
TGGCCGCGCGCACGCGCGTATCATCGGCCAAAGCCACCCGCGTGTTGGTTCCGCCAATATCTGCCAGCAGGGCCAAAGCCATGATCCGCTCCTATGGTTGCGCAGCCTCGCTTCTAACCGCTTTGCCCCCAAACTCAAGACCCGAAGCGCTAAATCAACCCCACCCATGCACGGGCAAGGGCCAGCCCCGCCGCATCGGCCATTGCGCCATGCTCCGCCTCTTGCACGCTATGGCTATGCGCCCATGCGCCGTCCATCCCCGCAATCACATCAGGAAACCGCCGCGTCCAATCGGCCACAACGCGGCGATTTGCCTCAAAATGAAACTGCGTGCCATAGCCTGCGCGCCCAAAGCGAAAGGCCTGCACCAGCGCGCGGCCCCCTTGCGCCAATTGCGCGGCTCCCTCTGGCAGGGTGAAAGTATCAGAATGCCACTGAAACGCATGAAACTGCGCGGGCAGGGCGGCGAACATCGCATCATCCCCCACGCGGTCCATCCCGCACCAGCCAAATTCAGGCGCGGTGCCGATGTGGTTTTGCGCGCCAAGCCCGCGCGCAAAAATCTGGCTGCCCAAACAAATGCCCAAAACCGCCACGCCATCATGCGCCGCCTGCGCCATGTGATCCGCCAGATGCGGCAAATAGGGGTGCGCGCCATCATCGCACGCGCTCTGCTCGCCGCCAAACACCACCAGCGCGTCATAGCTGCCAAATGTTGGAATTTTGCCATCCACAAAGGGGCGGTACAAATCCATCACCGCGCCCGCCTCGTGCAGGGCCACGCCAACCTGCCCGTGATGTGTCACCTTCGTATTTTCGACAATCGCAATGCGCATATCCGCCCCCCATTTTCAGGCAATCTGCCGCAATAATGCTGCCCCTTCAATCGCCCCCCTTGCACATCTGGCAAAATGGTGAAACAGGGCACTGTCAAACGAACCTTTCCAGCCCGATGGAGGCCCCCATGGAAATTCGCGAGGCGCTTACCTTTGATGATGTTCTGCTTGTACCCGCCGCCAGCTCGGTTCTGCCTGCGGATGCGGATACATCAACCTATGTCACCAAATCGGTGCGCATGAACATTCCGCTGCTGTCCTCGGCCATGGATACCGTGACCGAGGCGCGCATGGCCATCGCCATGGCGCAAGCTGGCGGCATTGGGGTTATTCACCGCAATCTGGATCTGCTCGCGCAGGCGCGCGAAGTGTCCCGCGTCAAACGGTTTGAAAGCGGGGTTGTGTACCAGCCCATCACCCTGCGCCCCGAACAGACCTTGGCCGATGCCAAGGCCCTGATGGAGCGCTATCAGATCACTGGTTTTCCCGTGGTGGATGGCGGCGGGCGCGTGGTGGGAATTGTGACCAACCGCGATATGCGCTTTGCCTCTGATGACAAGACCCCCGTGTCGGTGATGATGACGCAGGACAATCTGGCGGTGCTGCGCGAACCTGTCGACCGCGATGCTGCGATTGCCATGATGAAATCGCGCCGCATCGAAAAGCTGCTGGTCACCGATGGCGGGGGCAAGCTGACAGGTTTGCTGACGCTGAAAGATACGGAAAAAGCCGTGCTGAACCCGCAGGCGTGCAAAGATGAAATGGGCCGCCTGCGCGTGGCTGCAGCCACGACAGTGGGCGATGCGGGCTTTGACCGATCGCAGGCGCTGATCGATGCAGGGGTGGATTTGGTGGTGATAGATACCGCCCATGGCCATTCCGAAGGCG
>JAIXVS010000285.1 GCA_027482795.1 Rhodobacter sp. | reverse complement strand
GAGGCGGCGCTGTTTAACGGGCAGGGCCATGCGCCATCCGTGATCGGCCCCGCCGATCAGCCCCGCCCCCCCACTGCGGCCGAGGCGCTGGACGCCCCTGATTGGCTGATCGATGTCATGCATCAGGATGTGGGGGCAGACTACCCGCGGGTGCTAACAGCCCTAACGGCCCGCGCCCCCGTTTTCCTGCGCGTAAACCCCATTCGCGCGACGCTGGCGCAAACGCAGGCCAAATTGGCCGAAGAAGGGGTGCGAACGCAGTTAATTCAAAACATTAAATATGGCCTGCAAGTTATTGCAAATGAAAGAAAAATTAGAAATACATTTGCTTACGTGTCTGGCTGGATCGAACTGCAAGATGCCTCTTCGCAGCGTGTGATCGAAAATATCGATCTGCCAAAATCGGGGCGGATACTGGATTATTGCGCGGGCGGCGGCGGAAAAACTCTTAGCATTGCATCGCAAGTATATGATAATAAACAAGTATCAGTTTTCGCCTATGATGCCATTGCCCGCCGCATGGCCGATTTACCCGCCCGTGCGGCCCGCGCGGGTGCAGAAATAGCAATTCTAAATAATCATTCTAAATCGGTACTTTACGATATGATCTTAACTGATGTGCCCTGTTCGGGCTCTGGCTCTTGGCGGCGCGATCCGCAGGGCAAATGGGCGCTGACCCCTGCAAAACTGGCAGAAACCATCGCGCTGCAAGCCCAAATTATGAACAGTGCGGCCGCGCTGTTGGCGGCGGGCGGCACCTTGGCCTATGCCACCTGTTCTGTGCTGACCCGCGAGAATGAGGCGCAGGTCGCCGCATTTCTGACGCGCCACCCCGATTTTTCCCTGCGAAACATGCAGCGGTTTGGCCTAAACCACCCAGACGACGGTGATGGTTTCTTTCTGGCCGTGCTGAACAAATCGACATCCAAATGACGAAAATTAAAGTGTGCTATAGAAAATTTTAAAGCTTTAGGTTGCAAAATATCCCTTGCCTGTGCATAACTTTGGCATCTGGGAGTGGTTAGGAGTTCATTAACCATTTCCGTGTAAGCCTGCTAAAGTCTGGAAACACGCAAGGATCAATCTGTGCCGCAAATCTTCCATTTGCGAACAATGCTGCCAGTTGGTCTGCGCAAGCGGTTTGGCAAGTCGATTGCGTCTTTGCGTTCGGTAACCGTTCCGCTTGCCATTGCCTTGTTGGGGGGCAGCACGCTTTTGGTTGTGCCTGGGCAATTTAGCCCAGCCATCGTCAACGCTTCGTTTGTTATCGGCTCGGGAACGCTGATCTATTGGTTGGGCCTGACCATTTTGCCCGCCCCAAAACACGCAGAGCAGGCCAATGCCCTGTCGGCCGATGCCGTCGCTTTAATGATGCGGGATGTCTCGGCAGTTTTGGTCGCGCGGGATACGGGCGCGATTGTGCAAATGAACCCAGCGGCCACGGCGCTGTTTTCTGATGCGTATCCCGATCAGCAGGGCAATATCGCGCAGCTTCTTTCCAAATTTACCGCCAGCCCGATGGCGCTGATTGCGCGGCTTTCGGCGCGCGCGCAGGCCAATGGCAGCGCGCATGATGAAATTACCACCCGCGATGGCGCTGTGCGTATCGTTCTATATGCCCAAGCGGACAGTGAACAAAAAATTTGGCGCATAGACAGTTTGGCCCCCACGCTTGGGGGCGCGGCTGGGGCCGATACGCTGTCTTTGCCCATGCTGACGGCCAATAAGGCAGGGGTTGTGCTGTATTCCAACCAAGCGCTGCGCAAACTGCTGGGCAAACGGCCCAAACATCTGAATGATCTGTCCGCGCCTGAAAGCTGGCGCAACGGCGAAGAGCTGATTTTGGCCGCGCAAAGCGGCCCCGTTTCGGTGATGCTGCTGGAATTGCCGTCCAGCGGCGAGCGGCGCGAAATTTACCTTGCCCCTTTGCCAGCCGCCCAAAGCCCCGCCAGCCTGCGCACTGATTTTGAAATTATCCCCGTGCCCTTGGCCATTTTTGCCCCCGATGGGGCCTTGCGCGCCGCCAACCACGCCGCGCGCGAGATTTTGGGGCCCAGCTATCGCAGCGGGGCCTATGTGCATGAAATGTTCGATTTTTTGGGCCGCCCCGTGTCTGATTGGCTGTCCGATGTGGCCGAAGGGCGCCTGCCGCAAGACACGCAGTTTTTGCGCCTGAACGGCGGCGCGGAAAAGAATAACTTCGTGCAAGTCTCTCTGCGCCGCATGGTCGAAAGCGCGCGCCCTTCGGTGCTGGCCGTGATCCAAGACGGCAATGCGATCAAAACCCTAGAGGCGCAGTTTGTGCAAAGCCAAAAGATGCAGGCCATTGGCCAACTGGCAGGGGGCGTGGCGCATGACTTTAACAATTTGCTGACGGCAATTTCGGGCAATACCGATCTTTTGCTGCTGCGCCACACGGGCGATGATCCCAGCACCCCCGATCTGATGCAAATCCGCCAAAACGCCAACCGCGCCGCCGCGCTGGTGGCCCAGCTTTTGGCCTTTTCGCGCAAGCAAAACCTGCAACCCGAATATCTGGATGTGCAGGATGTGTTTTCGGATTTGACGCATCTGCTGAACCGCCTGATGGGCGAAAAGCTGCGCCTTGCCTTGCATCATGGCAGCGGCATTGGCCATATCCGCGCCGATAAGCGGCAGCTTGAACAGGTGATTGTGAACCTTGTGGTCAATGCCCGCGATGCGATGCCATCGGGCGGCACCATTACCCTGACGACCGAGGCCGTGCATCTGGCCGCCGATCTGGCTCGCAACCGCGCCAATGTGCCAAAGGGTGATTATGCCAAAATCACCGTGGCCGATACGGGCACGGGGATAAGCGAGGAGATTTTGGAAAAAATCTTCGAGCCGTTCTTTACCACCAAACGCGCGGGCGAGGGGACGGGGCTGGGCCTGTCCACCGCCTACGGTATTGTCAAACAATCGGGCGGGTTTATTTTTGTGGACAGCGCGCTGGGGCAGGGCACCACCTTTACCCTGTATTTCCCTATCCATAACCGCCCCTTGGGCGAGGTGGCCGCCCCCGCCCCCAAACCCGCCGCCCTGCGCCAAGGCGAAGGCGTGGTGCTGCTGGTCGAAGATGAGGCCCCCGTGCGCGCCTTTGCCGCCCGCGCCCTACGCCTGCGCGGCTATACCGTGCTAGAGGCGGAATCGGGCGAGCAGGCGCTAGAGGTGCTGCGCACGGGCGGGATGCAGGTGGATTTGTTCATATCTGATGTCATCATGCCTGGGCTGGATGGGCCCACTTGGGTGCGCGAGGCGCAAGAAATCCTGCCCAATGTGCCTGTGATTTTTGTGTCGGGCTATGCCGAAGATGTGATGAACGAGCATCAGGCCCGCATCACCAACGCCACGTTCCTGCCCAAACCCTTTTCGCTGGCAGACCTGACCCTTGCCGTGCAGGACAAGCTGCAACCACCCGCAGATAGCTGAAAAAATTTTTGACAATTTGCAATAATTTTTATCCAAACCCGCAGCGGGACGCCGATCTGTTTAGAAAAAATTAACCAGACTTGCGCCAAGGTGATTCTACTAATTTTCGTAAAATGTTCTTGTTTTGTATTCAAAAATCGGACATAAGATGGAAACAAAGGCGGAACATCGGCGCAGAACGCGGCAGGGGAATGCCCTTGCGGCCTTGTCAAAAGGGAAACATGATGGCAGTTGCTAATCTTTTGGAATTTACGGGAAAACACGGTATGGACAAGGGCAACCCTGAAAAGCAAAAGGCGCTGGAATCGGCGCTGGCGCAGATCGAGCGGCAGTTTGGCAAAGGCTCGATCATGAAGCTGGGGGCCGATAACCCTGTCATGGATATCGAAGCAACATCAACGGGCAGCTTGGGGCTGGACATTGCCCTTGGCATTGGCGGGCTGCCCCAAGGGCGGATTATCGAAATTTACGGGCCAGAATCGTCGGGCAAAACCACGCTGACGCTGCATGTGGTGGCCGAAGCGCAGAAAAAAGGCGGGGTTTGCGCCTTTGTCGATGCCGAACACGCGCTTGATCCGCAATATGCCAAAAAGCTGGGCGTCAATCTGGATGAATTGCTGATCAGCCAGCCCGATACGGGCGAACAGGCGCTGGAAATTGTCGATACGCTGGTACGCTCGGGCGCGGTGAATGTGATTGTGGTCGATTCGGTGGCCGCCCTTGTGCCCAAATCGGAAATCGAAGGCGACATGGGCGATATGCAGATGGGATCGCAGGCGCGCCTGATGTCTCAAGCCATGCGCAAGCTAACCGCATCGATTGGCCGCAGCAACACGATGGTGATTTTCATCAACCAAATCCGCATGAAAATCGGCGTGATGTTCGGCAGCCCCGAAACCACCACGGGCGGCAATGCGCTGAAATTCTATGCCAGCGTGCGCCTAGACATCCGCCGCATCGGCGCGATCAAAGACCGCGACGAAGTCATCGGCAACTCGACCCGCGTCAAAGTGGTCAAAAACAAAGTCTCGCCGCCCTTCCGCGAGGTTGAATTTGACATCATGTATGGTCAGGGCATTTCCAAAGTGGGGGAACTTGTCGATATCGGCGTCAAGGCAGGCGTGGTTGAAAAATCGGGCAGCTGGTACTCCTACAAGGATGAACGCATCGGCCAGGGCCGCGAAAATGCCAAGTCATTCCTCAAGCAAAACCCCGCTGTGGCCCAAGATATCGAAGACAAAATTCGCGGTGCCAATGGGCTGGATTTTGCCATCGCCCCCGAAGACACCCCGATTTTGGACGAATAAGCGATAACAGCACTATTTCAGGGCCAGATCCGCAGGGGTCTGGCCCTTTTTTGTTGGAAAATTTGGGCTGGCCCGTGGACAGCCCCCCCGTGCGCCGCTAAACCAAGACCAGATTTTTTGCTGGAGTAGCCCATGGCCTCGCTGAACGATATCCGCTCGACCTATCTGAATTTCTTTGAACGCAATGGCCATGCGCGCGTCGACAGCAGCCCGCTGGTGCCGCGCAATGACCCGACCTTGATGTTTACAAATTCGGGCATGGTGCAGTTCAAGAACTGCTTCACAGGGGTTGAAACCCGTCCCTACAAACGCGCGACCACCGCGCAAAAATGCGTGCGCGCGGGCGGCAAGCATAATGATTTGGACAATGTCGGCTACACCGCGCGCCACCATACGTTTTTTGAAATGCTGGGCAATTTCAGCTTTGGCGATTATTTCAAAGAACAGGCCATTTCCTTTGCATGGGAATTGCTGACCAAAGATTTCGCGCTGGCCCCCAGCAAACTGACCGTCACCGTCTATCACACAGATGACGAGGCGGCGAACCTCTGGAAGAAAATCGCAGGCCTGCCCGAAGACCGCATCATCCGCATCGCATCGGACGATAACTTTTGGCGCATGGGGCCCACGGGGCCTTGCGGGCCGTGCACGGAAATTTTCTACGATCACGGCGATAAAATCTGGGGCGGCCCGCCCGGCAGCGCGGATGAAGACGGCGACCGTTTCATTGAAATTTGGAACAACGTGTTCATGCAAAACGAACAGTTTGCCGATGGCACGCTGAAACCCTTGGACATGCAGTCTATCGACACGGGCATGGGGCTGGAACGGATCGGCGCGCTACTGCAAGGCAAGCATGACAATTACGACACCGACCTGATGCGCGCGCTGATCGAGGCATCGGCCCATGTCACCAATTCCGACCCTGACGGCGCTGGCAAAACCCACCACCGCGTGATTGCCGACCATCTGCGCAGCACATCGTTCCTAATTGCCGATGGCGTGACCCCCTCTAATGAGGGGCGCGGCTATGTTTTGCGCCGCATCATGCGCCGCGCCATGCGCCACGCGCATATGCTGGGCGCGGCCGACCCTGTGATGCACAGGCTGGTGCCCGCACTGGTCGCACAAATGGGCGTGGCCTATCCCGAACTCACCCGCGCGCAAGGCATGATCGAAGAAACCCTGCGGCTGGAAGAAACCCGTTTCCGCACCACGCTAGACCGTGGCCTTCGCCTGCTGGATGACGAGCTGGCCCGCATCCCCGAAGGGGCCGATTTGCCGGGTGCGGCCGCGTTCAAACTGTATGACACCTACGGCTTTCCGCTGGATTTGACCCAAGACGCGCTGCGCGAGCAGGGGCGCGGGGTGGATACCGCAGGGTTCGAGGCGGCGATGGACGAACAGCGCGCCAAGGCCCGCGCATCGTGGAGCGGCGCAGGCGGGGCCGCCGATGCTGCAATTTGGTTTGAACTGGCGCAAGAGGCGGGGCCAACCGAGTTTTTGGGCTATGACCTTGAACAGGCCGAGGGCCAGATTGTTGCCCTTGTCAAAGATGGCGCGAAACTTGATGTGGCGAACCTTGGCGATGACATTGTCATCACTGTCAACCAAACCCCATTTTACGGCGAAAGCGGGGGCCAAGTGGGCGATGTTGGAACGCTGCAAACCGCGACGGGCCGCGCCGAGATTACCGACACGCGCAAGGCCCAAGGCGTGTTTCAACATATCGCCCGCGTGGTCGATGGCACAATCAAACCGCAGCAGGGCGCGAAGCTGACTGTCGATCACGCCCGCCGCAGCGCCATTCGCGCGGCCCATTCGGCCACGCACCTGCTGCACGAGGCGCTGCGCCGCGCGCTTGGCGATCATGTTGCGCAAAAAGGCAGCCTGAATGCCGATGGGCGGTTAAGGTTCGATTTTTCCCACTCCGCCGCCCTGACCGAAGGCGATTTGCGCGGTGTCGAGGGCGAGGTGAACGCCTTTATCCGCCAGAACACCGCCGTTGAAACCCGCATCATGACCCCTGACGATGCCCGCGCCCTTGGCGCGCAGGCCCTGTTTGGCGAGAAATACGGCGAGGAAGTGCGCGTGGTGTCCATGGGCAAATTGGATGGGTCGAACAAGGGCGCAGATGGTGCGACCTATTCGCTGGAACTGTGCGGCGGCACCCATGTGGCGCGCACGGGGGATATTGGCGCATTTGTACTTTTGTCCGATTCTGCATCCAGCGCTGGCGTGCGCCGGATCGAGGCACTGACGGGGCAGGTGGCGCTCGATTACTTGCGCGAACAGGACAAGCGGCTGTCAGATGTGGCAAATGCGCTGAAAACCCACGCGGGCGATGTGTTGGCCCGCGTTACCGCGCTGGCGGACGAGCGCCGCGCACTGGCGAATGAGGTTGCCCAGTTGCGCCGCGATTTGGCGATGGGCGGCGGGGCCAAAGGCGCTGCCGAAGCGGAAACCATCAACGGCATTCAGCTGATCGCTCAAACCGTTCAGGGTGTATCGGGCAAAGACCTGCCCGCGCTGATCGATCAATACAAAGCGCAGATCGGCTCGGGTGCAGTGGTGCTGATCGCCGATACGGGCGGCAAACCTGCCGTGGCCGCAGGGGTGACCGCCGATTTGACGGGTAAGATTTCCGCCGTGACGCTGGTCAAAGCCGCCGCCGAAGCCATGGGCGGCAAAGGTGGCGGGGGCCGCCCCGATATGGCGCAGGCGGGGGGCAATGATTTTGCACTGGCAGATAGCGCGCTGGACGCTGTGCGCGCAGCGATGAAAGGATAAACCATGCCAACCGCTTTATGGATTGCCCATGTCGAGGTGTCCAACCCCGAGGCCTACGCCGAATATGCCAAAGGCGCGACAGTGGCCATCGCCGCCCATGGCGGTGTATTCCTTGCGCGCGGCGGCAAATATGTGCAGCTAGAAGGGCGCGACCGCCCGCGCAATGTGGTGGCGCGGTTTCCGTCCCTGCAAGCGGCGGTCGATTGCTACAATTCGCCCGACTATCAGGCAGCCCTTGCCCATGCCAAAGGGGCATCAGTGCGCGATTTGATGGCTGTAGAGGAAATTGGCGAATAAACCGTTAGCAAAACCCAACATCGGCCGAAGAAAAAACCAGCCTTTCGGCTGGTTTTTTTGTGATTAATCGCCTTTGCGCGTGTTGCGCTTGCGGTCATTCGGGTCAAGCCAACGCTTGCGCATCCGCACCGATTTTGGCGTGACTTCAACCAGTTCGTCATCATCGATATAGGAAATGCACTGTTCCAGCGACAGTTTTACTGGGGTCGTCAGGCGCACCGCCTCGTCCGTGCCCGATGCGCGCACGTTGGTCAGCTGTTTGCCCTTCAGCGGGTTCACTTCCAGATCGTTATCGCGGCTATGCTCGCCAATAATCATGCCCGTATAGACATTTTCCTGCACGCCAATAAAGAAATGGCCGCGATCTTCCAGCTTCCACATCGCATAGGCCACCGATTGGCCCGTTTCCATGGAAATCAGCACACCCTGACGGCGGCCTTCAATCGCGCCTTTATGCGGAGTCCAGCCGTGGAACACGCGGTTCAAAACGCCCGTGCCGCGCGTATCGGTCATAAACTGGCCGTGATAGCCGATCAGCCCGCGCGACGGGACATGCGCGATGATGCGCGTTTTGCCTGCGCCTGCGGGCTTCATTTCAATCAGCTCGCCCTTGCGGGGCCCGGTGATTTTTTCAATCACGGGGCCTGTGTAATCGTCATCCACGTCGATGGTGACTTCTTCCACAGGCTCGTGCCGCACGCCGTCAATTTCTTGAAACAGCACGCGCGGGCGCGAGATTGACAGTTCGAACCCCTCGCGGCGCATGTTTTCAATCAAAACGCCCATCTGCAATTCGCCGCGACCGGCCACATCAAAGGCATCGCCGCCGGGGGTGTCGGTGACCTTGATCGCCACGTTCACTTCGGCTTCGCGCATAAGGCGTTCGCGGATCACGCGGCTTTGCACTTTGGTGCCTTCTTTGCCAGCCAGCGGGCTGTCATTGATGCCAAATGTCACCGAAATGGTCGGCGGATCAATGGGCTGGGCGGGCAGGGGCACATCCAGTTCCAGCGCGCACAGCGTATCGGCCACGGTGGCCTTGGTCCTGCCCGCAAGGGTTGCAATATCGCCCGCCTCGGCAGCTTCAATTGGCGTTTGCACCAAACCGCGATAGGCCAAAACTTTAGAAACGCGGAATTGTTCGATTTTTTCACCGTCGCGCGACAGGGCCTTGATCGTCTCGCCCGCCTTCAGCGTGCCCGATTCGACACGGCCCGTCAGAATGCGGCCAATGAACGGGTCTGCCGACAGCGTGGTGGCCAGCATTTGGAAGGGCTCGCTGCGCCGCGCCACTTGGGCAGGCTGCGGCACATGTTTGATGATCAGGTCATACAGCGCCTTCAGGTCTTTGCGCGGCCCGTCCAGTTCGGTATCCGCCCAGCCAGAACGGCCCGACGCGTAAAGATGCGGGAAATCAAGCTGTTCGTCCGTCGCGCCCAAATTGGCAAACAAATCAAACACTTCGTTCAGGGCGCGGGCGGGTTCTGCATCGGCTTTGTCAACCTTATTCAGCACCACAATCGGGCGCAGGCCCAGCGCCAGCGCCTTAGATGTCACAAATTTGGTCTGCGGCATTGGCCCTTCGGCCGCGTCCACCAGCAGCACCACGCCGTCCACCATCGACAGGATCCGCTCTACCTCGCCGCCAAAATCGGCGTGGCCCGGGGTGTCCACGATATTGATGCGCATCCCGTCCCATTCCAAGGACGTACATTTGGCCAAAATGGTAATACCGCGCTCGCGCTCGATATCGTTGCTGTCCATGGCGCGTTCGGAAACGGCCTGATTTTCACGGAAACTGCCAGATTGTTTCAGCAATTCATCGACAAGGGTGGTTTTGCCATGGTCGACGTGTGCGATAATGGCGATGTTGCGAAGCTCCATCGGGCGTTCTCTTTTCCAGTTTCTGCGGTTGCGAGCGCCTTACACGGGCGCGCGGCGAATTGCCAGCCCCCCAGCGAAACTAAGCCTAGCGCGCGATATAGCGGTCACGCGAATGGTTCAGCGCAATCACCATATTCACCACCAACGCGCCAAGGGCAGAATAGGCCACTTGGGGCAGGGGCAGCAGGGCCAAAGCGGCGACAAAAATCGCGCCGTCCACCAGCATTTGCGTGTAGCCCGCGCGAAAGCCTGTTTTGTCTTGCAGCCACAGCGCCACAATCCCAATGCCGCCAAGGCTGGCCCCATGGCGAAACAGCGCCAGCAGCGCCGATCCTGTGGCAAAGCCAAACAGCACGGCCCCGATGGCGGGGTTGAGCATGTCAAAGCGGATGTAATGGGGCAGCAGGGTGGACAGGCCGGCCACCAGCCCCACGGCGATAAAGGTCTTGGCCACAAAAGCCGCCCCCATGCGCTGATAGCCTAAGGCATAGAACGGCAGGTTCAGTGCAAAGAACACAGGGCCAAAGCCCCAGCCCGTGGCATAAGATATCAGCAGCGCCAGCCCCGCCGTCTGCCCCGTAATCAAACCCAAATGCGATAGGATCACAACGCCAAAGGCGGCCATAGATGATCCGTAGAGTAGGCCTTGCGCATCATCGAGGGTGGAATGTTTGGGCGTTTCGGTCAACTGCGGTGCCTTTCACAAACGTCGTAGCGGGGGTTTCACACCCCCGCGCCGCTGCAAAGGGGCAGCGGCTTCCCCCGTGGGATATTTCTTGAGCGAGGAAGCCGACAATGTGAGTCAAATTGTCTTCCTCGCTCTGAAAATATCCTCGGGGGGTGAGCAAAGCGAGGGGGAAGTCTGCGAGCGTGCTCGCAGACCTGCACCCCCCTACAACACTAGCCGACAAGCGCCTTGTTCAGATATTCATCGACCTTTTCCAAATAGCCCATCGTGGTCAGCCATTTCTGGTCTGGCCCAACCAGCAGGGCCAAGTCTTTGGTCATCCAGCCATCTTCCACTGCGTCCACTGTCACCTTTTCCAAGGTTGTGGCAAAGCGCATCAGTTGGTCATTGCTGTCGAGTTTCGCGCGGTGCTTTAGGCCGCCCGTCCATGCAAAAATGGATGCGACCGAATTGGTGGAGGTCGCTTTGCCCTTTTGATGTTCGCGGTAGTGGCGCGTCACCGTGCCATGCGCGGCCTCTGCCTCGACGATCTTGCCATCGGGCGTCATCAAAACCGAGGTCATCAGGCCCAGCGAGCCAAAGCCCTGCGCAACCGTGTCGGACTGCACATCGCCGTCGTAATTCTTACAGGCCCAGACATAGCCGCCCGACCATTTCATCGCCGATGCCACCATATCGTCGATGAGACGATGCTCGTAAGTGATGCCCGCCTTTTTGAACTGATCTTCAAACTCTTCGGCGTAGACCTTGGCGAAGATGTCCTTAAAGCGGCCATCATATGCCTTAAGAATCGTGTTTTTCGTCGACAGATACACAGGCCAGCCCTTCAGCAGCCCATAGTTGAAGGACGAGCGGGCGAAATCATGGATGCTGTCATCCAAGTTATACATGCCCATATAAACGCCCGCCGAAGGGGCGGAATAGACGTCGCGTTCAATGACAGTGCCATCGTTGCCCACGAATTTCATCGTCAGCTTACCTGCACCTGGAAAATGGAAATCGGTCGCGCGGTATTGATCGCCAAAGGCGTGGCGGCCGATGACGATGGGTTTCGTCCAGCCAGGCACAAGGCGGGGCACGTTTTTGCAGATGATCGGCTCGCGGAAAATCACGCCGCCCAGAATGTTGCGGATTGTGCCATTCGGGGACTTCCACATTTGTTTCAGGCCGAATTCTTGCACCCGCTGCTCGTCTGGCGTGATGGTCGCGCATTTGACGCCCACGCCGTATTTCTTGATCGCTTCCGCCGAATCGATGGTGATTTGGTCATTCGTGCGGTCACGCTCTTCGATGCCCAGATCGTAGTATTTCAGATCAATGTCCAAATAGGGCAGGATCAGCTTTTGCTTGATGAAATCCCAGATGATGCGGGTCATCTCATCGCCGTCGAGTTCGACAACGGGATTGGCGACTTTGATTTTGGTCATATCATGCCCCTTGGTTGCTGTGATGGCGCGCGTATAGCGGAAAACGGGCTGCTTGGAAAGGTGGTATGCGATGGTATACCGAAATTAGTGTCTAAGCTGGTCTGCGAAAGTAGGCCGCGCATTTGGCGGCAATCCACTCCCACAGCCGTGGCGCGCCGCGCGCGATTTTGCTGCCCACGCGGGAATGAAGCTGTTCTTCGGTCACCTGATAGGTGATCCAAGTTCCACCACCCGATTGTAAATTTGCCATGACAGGCTGCACGCGGTCCAAGCTTTTGGCGAAAATCGCGTCGGAGGTCTGGGCGGCCTCAAACTCATCCCACAGAGCGCGAAAGGGGGTGGCAAGGTCGGGCGGAAGCAGGCCGAAAATACGGTCTGCGGCGCGGGATTCGGCCAATTGTACATCTGTACTGCCGTGAGCCTGCCCATTTGCGGAATGAATAGGCACATCGCCCACGTCAATTTCCACCAAATCGTGCAAAATCAGCATCTTGATGACGCGGGTGATGTCCACATCAGGCCCCGCTTGGTCGGCCAAAACCATGGCATACAGCGCCAAATGCCAACTATGTTCGCCTGAATTTTCAGGGCGCGATCCATCGACCAGCGTGGTTGCGCGCAGCACGGATTTCAGCCGATCCGCCTCGTTCAAAAAGGCAAATTGGGCCTCTAGCCGCTGCGTCAATGGCCCACGTCCATATGCAGATGCGGGCCCGTGCGCCCTTCACGTTTGGCTTGCAAAGCCGCGTTCAAAAACGCGCGCGCCTTGCGTTCGGCCAGCAGCCCGCGAATGGCGGCAAGGTATAACTCCTGCGTGGTAGGCGACATATCCAGCAGCACTTTGGATATTTTTTCGTGAAAACGGTCATCGCCCAGCTCGTCCATGGCCGCGACCACATCGCGCGCCAAGGCATCGGTCAGATCGTTGATCAGCGCCATCGCTACCTCGTTTGTTCGGTCAGACGCCGTTTGACATATGTCGATACCGTATCCAGCATCGGCTTCATATGCGCCTCTTCATCCTTGAAAAAGTGATCTGCGCCTTCGACCACTTCATGGGTGATGGTGATGCCCTTTTGTTCGTGCAGCTTGTTCACCAAAGACACGGTATCTTTGGGCGGGGCGACCTTATCGGCGCTGCCGTTGATGATCAGGCCCGATGCAGGGCAGGGCGCAAGAAAGGAAAAATCATACAGGTTCGCAGGCGGGGCCACCGAGATAAACCCTGTAATCTCGGGCCGCCGCATCAGCAGCTGCATCCCAATCCACGCGCCAAAGGAAAACCCCGCAACCCAGCAATGTTTGGAATTTTGGTTCATTGCCTGCAAGTAATCCAGCGCCGAAGCGGCATCAGACAACTCGCCAATGCCTTCGTCATATTCGCCTTGGCTACGCCCCACACCGCGAAAGTTAAACCGCATCACGGTAAAGCCAAGGTTATAGAACGCATAATGCAAATTATACGTCACCTTGTTGTTCATCGTGCCGCCATAGGCAGGGTGCGGGTGCAGAACAATCG
>JAIXVS010000344.1 GCA_027482795.1 Rhodobacter sp. | reverse complement strand
GTTTATCGAACGCAAACGATCTGAAGGGATTGTGCTGGATGATGGCCGCATCAAGACCGCCAGCTATGATGCGTCCGAAGGGTTTGGTCTGCGGGCTGTGCGCGCAGATGTCGCAGGCTATGCCCATGCCTCCGAAATATCCGAAGGGGCGCTGGCGCGGGCCATGGGCACAGTGCAGCTGGCCGTGGGCGATGGCGGCGGCGTGATGGCCCCCGCCCCGCAGCGCACCAATACGCGCCTTTACGGCGATGCCGACCCGATGCTGGATGCAACATTCGCCGCCAAGATCGATATTCTCAAAGAGATTGACGCCTATGCGCGCGGCCTTGATCCGCGGGTGGTACAGGTTTCAGCCAGCCTTTCGGCAGGGCTGCAAGAGGTGGTAATCCTGCGCCCCGAAGGCGGCAGCTACTCCGACATCCGCCCTATGGCGCGCATCAACGTCTCGGTCATCGTGCAAGATAAAGGGCGGCGCGAAATGGGCGGAACTGGGGGGGGCGGGCGCTTTGGCCTGTCTGGCCTGCTTGCGCCCAGCCATTGGCAACCCCTTCTGCGCGAGGCGCTGCGCATCGCGCTGGTCAATCTGGATGCCGCCCCCGCCCCTGCGGGGGTGATGGATGTGGTGCTGGGGCCCGGCTGGCCTGGCATTTTGCTGCATGAGGCGATTGGCCACGGGCTAGAGGGCGACTTTAACCGCAAGGAAACTTCTGCCTTTGCAGGGCTGATGGGGCAGATGATCGCCGCCAAAGGTGTAACGGTGCTGGACGATGGCACGATGCCAGATCGGCGCGGCAGCATCACGATTGACGATGAAGGCACACCATCGGCGCGCAACGTGCTGATCGAAGATGGGCGGCTGGTGGGCTATATGCAAGACCGCCAAAATGCGCGCCTGATGGGGGTGGCCCCCACTGGCAACGGGCGGCGCGAAAGCTATGCCCACATCCCCATGCCGCGCATGACCAACACCTATATGCTGGCGGGCAGCGATGACCCCAAGGCGATTTTGGCCGATTTGAAGGATGGCATCTACGCCGTGGGCTTTGGCGGGGGGCAAGTGGATATTACCAACGGCAAATTCGTGTTTTCCTGCACCGAAGCCTACCGCGTGAAGGCTGGCCGCGTCATCGAACCCGTCAAAGGCGCAACGCTGATCGGCGATGGGGCCACGGCGCTAAAACACATCCGCGCGATAGGCAATGATCTGGCCCTAGACCCTGGCATTGGCAACTGCGGCAAGGCAGGGCAATGGGTGCCCGTGGGCGTTGGCCAACCGACGCTGCTGATTGGCGGGCTAACCGTGGGCGGATCTGCTGCCTAAGGCGCAAAGGGGGATTTCATCCCCCTCGCTACGCTCACCCCCTAGGATATTTTTAGAGCGAGGAAGGGGCGTTTACCGTATTTTAACCAAGATGCGCAATTGTGTCCCCACGGTACAGGCGGGGACGCCGATGACCGTGAGCGGGGAAGGCCCTTGGCAAAGCTGCGCGCAGATACCCCAAGGGCCAGACCGCCTGCTCAATACGCAGGTTTGCCTGCTTCCTTGCTCAGCAAATATCCTCGCCGAAGGCATCCGACCGCAGGGCACGCGCTGCAAGCACAGAATAAGCACAAATTTCAGGAAATGGTACCACGTCCCCGGCTCGAACGGGGGACCTCTTGATCCACAATCAAGCGCTCTAACCAACTGAGCTAACGCGGCACTTGGCGCGATTTACCCCCCCTTTGCGCCGATTGCAAGTGCCCGATTGCCAAGGAAGGCGCATCTTGTTACGCCATAGCGCATCGGTCATCAGGAGCAGCACCATGAGCATCAACAAACAAAGCGACGTGGCAGCGAATATTCAAATTGGCCCAACCGATCAGGGCATGGTGCGCATTTACATCGAGGCAGAGGGCGGTGTGGAACTGCCGCTTGATTTCGACCCTGACGAGGCGGAAGAAATCGCCGAGGAACTGCGCGCCGCCATCGATGTGGCGCGGGCTATGTCGGCGGCAAATTCTGGTTCAAAAAAGCGCTAACGCCAGCATCGCGCGCGCCTTGATTCCGCAGCGCAGCTGTACGAGCAAAGCGCAGGGTTTGCGCGCGGCGGCGGGCGGCGGGCAGCGGGGTATCTGGCCCCATAACCACGATTTCTGCGCCATAAGCATCGGCAAGGATCAGCCCCGTGCCCTCGGGCAAAATCTCGCGCGGGAAATCAGGCGGCACGGCCCAAAAGAAACGGTCGCACCAGTCGATATATTTGTGCCATTTGGCATCGCTTTGATAATCGGCGCGGGATGATTTGCATTCAATCACCCAAAACTCGCCCTTAGGCCCCAGCGCCATAACATCGACGCGCAGGCCAGCGGCGGGCACAAATTCTTCCAAAGTGGCAAAATCATAGCTGCGCAGCGCGCGCGAAACGCCGCGCGCAAGCTGCTGGCCCGCCATTGTGGGCAATATATCGGGCAGGTCGGCCATGGCGCATATTGGCCCGCCGCCCCGCGCCTTGCAAGGCTGGGCTTGCAAGCGGGGGGGATGGGGCCTATCTGTTGCGTTGGCGGGTTCTGCTCTTCTCGTGAATGGCCCTTTTCCAGTGGCCGATAAGCATCTCCGAGGCTGCTGGCTCTGGCAAGATCCTGGTCTTGTTATCTGGCGACCACCTGAACACTCAGGCTCTCGGGAAATTCACGCCATCACGGCCGCTGCGGGCCCGCCAC
>JAIXVS010000189.1 GCA_027482795.1 Rhodobacter sp. | reverse complement strand
TGCGCCAAGCCGCATTCCGATTGACGTGGCGGCTGGTGCTTAAAAATTGGGCAGCGCAGGGCGCTTGTCATGAGCCTGGTGACGGGCACGATTGCGGGGCTTGCCTCGATCACGCCAGCATCGGGCTATGTTGGCCCGATTGAGGCTGTTGTGATTGGCGCCGTTGCTGGCGTTTTGTGCCAAGAGGCTGTTTTGCTTATCAAAAACCGCTTGCGCATTGACGACACGTTAGATGTGTTTGCCGTGCATGGCGTGGGCGGTATTTTTGGCACTGTTATGGTGGCGGTATTTGGCGCGGGCACTTGGGCGGCGCAACTGGGCGGCTTGGCGGTGGTTGGGGTTTGGACGCTTGTCCTAACCTATATCATCATCAAAGCCGTGGCGCTGGTGCTGCCGATGCGGGTGGATGCGGAAACCGAAGCCAATGGTTTGGACATTTCGGTGCATGGCGAACGCGGTTATGATCTGAACTCTTAGCCGTATAACTGCTGTGCGCGCGCCTCGAACGCGCGCACAATCCGCTGCATGGCCTCGTTAAATACAAGGCCGATGATTCCTGCCAGAATTGGGTTTTTAAATTCAAAATCCACCGAAAAATCCACCTCGCAGCCGCCTTCTGCCGCGCGAAACGCCCAGACAGATTTCAAATGCCGAAAGGGCCCGTCGATATATTCGGTCAAAATCCGATCTTGCCCCAGCAAGGTCACGCGCGAGCCGAATTTTTCGCGAAACACCTTAAAGGAAATCACCAAATCGGCCTCCATCACCTCGCCGCCGTCAATGGGCGTGCGCGAACGGATGCGCGCCGCCGCCGCCCAAGGAAGAAATTCGGGGTAGCGCGCCACATCGGCCACCAGCGCAAACATCTGCGCAGGGCTATAGGGCAGGGTTTTGACTTCGGCATGTTTGGGCATAGCAACCTATCGCGTGACTTGCCCGCAGTTTTTGGCTAGCCTTGCGCCAAGATGCAAGAGGACAAGATGCCCGCCCCTATTCCCCACACCACCCCCCATACCACCGCCGATGGCCGCGCTTATGTGATTGACGAGATGCTGTCGGCCAAATCCATCGCCGCCCGTGTCGAAGACTTGGCGCGCCAGATCACCGCGCATTATGCGGGCTGTGATCGGCTGATCGTTGTTGGCCTGTTGCGCGGGTCTTTCGTGTTTATCGCCGATTTGGTGCGCGAAATTGACCTGCCTGTCGAGGTGGATTTTCTAGAAGCGTCCTCTTACGGCGATGCGATGCATTCATCGCGCGAGGTGCGCATTCTGAAAGATTTGCGCGGCGAGATTGCGGGGCGCGATGTGCTTGTGGTCGAAGATATTGTCGACACGGGCTTTACCCTGACCCATGTGAAGAAGATGCTGCTCTCGCGCGAACCTGCCCGTCTTGAGGTCTGCGCGCTGCTGGATAAACCCAGCCGCCGCGAAGTGCCCATTAAGGCCACATGGACGGGGTTCGAGATTCCCGATGAATTTGTTGTTGGCTATGGCATTGATTTTGCACAAAGAAACCGCAACCTGCCCTACATTGGCAAGGTGCGCTTTACATAGGAGGCGACGATGGGCCCAAATTGGTATATCCGCATGTATCAGTGGGCGCGCAATCCGCCTTCTCCCGAAAAAGTGAAGCTGGTGCTGCTGGTTGTGCTGGCCTGTTTTGCGCTATGGGGGGTAGAATTGTTGGGGCTGTGGCCAGATTGGCTGGCTGTGAACCCGCCCGCCAAACCGTAAAGGAACTTCGCCAAAATGAAATTCACATCTAAGCTACTTCTGGGCCTAGGGGTTGCGGGCGTTTTGGCGGCAGGGGCTGCGTGGTTTATCAGCGCGCCGCGCGCGTTTGATGCCAATGCTTTTGCGGGGCTAGAGGGCGATCATAAGGCCGGAAGCCAAGTGTTTTGGGCCGCTGGCTGCGCTTCTTGCCATATGGTGGAGGGCGGCGATCCTTTGGTTCTTGCGGGTGGGCAGGCCTTCGCCACGCAGTTTGGAACGTTCCATGCGCCCAATATCTCGCCCGATCCAGTGGCAGGTATTGGCGGCTGGACGCTGGAGGAATTCGCGCGCGCCATTCAGCAGGGCGTCTCGCCCACAGGCGCGCATTACTACCCCGCCCTGCCCTATGTGGCCTATGCCAAAATGACCCCGCAGGATGTGGCCAATCTAAAGGCCTATATGGATTGGCTGCCCGCCAATGCCACGCCCAGCCTGCCGCATGACATCACTTTCCCCTTTAACATCCGCCGATCTTTGGGCCTGTGGAAGGCGATGTTCGCCGATGACAGCTATGTCATCACAGGTGATCTGACCGAGGCCGAGCAGCGCGGCCGCTACATTGCCGAAAGCCTTGCCCATTGCGGCGAATGCCACACGCCGCGCAATGCGTTGGGCGGTTTGGATCGTTCCAAATGGCTGGCAGGCGCGCCCAGTGCCGATGGCAAAAGCCGCGTGCCCAATATTGCGGGTATAGAGTGGAGCGACGCGGATTTAATGACCTATTTCACCACAGGTTTTACGCCCGAATACGATTCGGTCGGCGGCCATATGGCGCATGTGGTCGAAAACTTGGGCAAACTGCCAGAAAGCGACCGCACTGCGCTGATTGCCTATTTGCGCAAGGTGCCTGCACCCAATCCTTAGGTGCCTGCACCCAATCCTTAGGTGCCTGCACACAGACCCCAGCCCGCAAAATTGTTGCCGCATTGCAACAAATCTGGTGCGCGAGAACCACCTTAGGTTGTTATATTCTGCCAAAATGTTACCTGACGTTTACCTTAAATTGTAACGACAGGATGTAATCATGCGTATAAGCCAAATTTTCACGGCACTTGGTCTGGCCCTGCCGATCACGGCACTGGCGATGCCCGCTATGGCGGTAGATTTGGGCAATGGGCTGTCTTTTTCGGGTGACATTCGGCTTGAAGATGGCACGGGCGCCTTGGTCACGGCGGATCCGTATCGTATGGCTTACAGCGATTTAATGTTTGCTTGGCGCAGCGATGCGCAAGGTGCGCTGGGCTTTGGTCTTGATCTGAATATGGTCGCAGTGAAAGACATAAATGGCACATCCGGTATTAGCCAAGAGATCCAATTCTGGGGCGGCCTTGTAGCGACAACTGCCGTTGGCGATTTTACGATTGGTCGGCCAAGGCCCTTACTGTCGTCTTTGTCGCCCGTGCCAGATTTCGCCGCCTCGCCCCTGACGGAGTTAAACTATGGCACAGTTGGCGCAGCGAGTTTTGCCTTTACGGATCTGAATGCTAGCGAATTCTTGGGTCGCAGCCCTGACGTGGTTGGGGCAAGCTTTGTGGGCCAGTCTGGGCCATGGCGCTATGGGCTGGCGCGGCACCAGGTAGAAGGCGACACATATGAGTTTGGCACAACCGAAGTGACGGGCAGCTATTCGTCCAATAATTTTCTTGGCTATGCGGGTGTCGAACGCATTGAAAACGCCATTAATGTTTGGACGTCAGTGATGGTCGGCTCAACCTATACTATGGGCAAGGCGGTTCTGGGGGCCGAGATGATCGCGTCCGACATGTCAGGAACTGAGGTAAACCGCACACGTCTGTTTGGCACCTATGATGTGACCGATCAGGTCGAACTTGGCCTGCAAGCGCAGCAGGTGTCATCCGAATTTCTGACGGTCAATTATTACGGGGCTACCGCAGCCTACAGCTTTGCCAGCGGTGCCTATGCAAAGCTGGGCCTTGGCACCACCAATGATGCAGACTTTAGCGACACGACATCATTGGTTGTGGGCTGGAAGTTCTAAGAAAATCACTGCCGCGCCAGAGCACTGGCGCGGCACCATCGCCGCCCTGTCATGCGCCGCAGGGCTGGCGGCGGTTCTGGCCTATCTTCGGCGCGTTCCCGCCGTTCCCTAGGCCATTGGGGATTTTCATACACGCAGCGCTTGCAAATGGGGCGTAACGGGCGCTGTCTAATGCCAGCCCCATTGCGCGGGCAAGGGGCTGCTTGGCGCAGCTTTGCGCCCCGATAGGAGTGATTTATGAAAAATCCAGCAGCTTTGAAACTGGCCGCACTGGCCAGCGTGGCGGTGTTTTCCGCCTTTACGGCCTTTGCGCAAGATGTCGAAGACCCCTTTGCCGATGCGGTGGAAACGCGCCACGGCCTAATGCTGCAAATGGCCACGGATTTGGGTGTTTTGGGCGCAATTGCCAAGGGCGAAATCGCCTATGACGCCACCGCTGCCAGCAAAGCTGCGGCGAATGTGGCGGCGATAGCCTCGGTTCTCTCAATGGCGCAGTTTCCCGCAGGGTCGGAAAATGGCACATCGGCAGACAGCTTTGCCTTGCCCGATCTTTGGGCCAAGCAAGATGATTTTCTGGCGAAAATTGTCGATTTGAACAATGCCGCCGATGCGATGAAAACCGCCGCTGCCACGGATGGCGATGCGATTAAGGCATCGATGGCGCAGCTGGGAGGGGCGTGCAGCGCCTGCCACAAAGCCTACCGCCAACCTGAAAGCTAAGGCGATTGGGGGGCAAACGCCCCCCTTTACCCCTGCGCCAATTTCGCCAGCCGCGCCGCGCGCAACTGGGCAAAATCATCCCCCGCATGGTAAGACGACCGCGTCAGCGGCGTGGCCGACACCATCAAGAACCCTTTGCCATAGGCAGCAGTCTCGTACCCCTTAAACTCGTCTGGGGTGACAAACCGATCCACGCGGTGATGCTTTGGGGTCGGCTGCAAATACTGGCCAATGGTCAGAAAATCCACATCCGCCGCGCGCATGTCATCCATCACTTGGCCCACGCCGATACGGTCTTCGCCAAGACCCACCATGATGCCCGATTTGGTGAAAATGGTCGGATCCAGTTCTTTCACCCGCTGAAGCAGCCGCAGCGAATGGAAATACCGCGCGCCAGGGCGCACGGTGGGGTACAGGCCTGGCACGGTTTCTAAGTTATGGTTGAACACATCAGGCTTGGCGGCCACCACCATTTCCAACGCCTCTGGCCCGCATTTCAGAAAATCGGGGGTTAGAATTTCAATCGTGGTATCGGGGCTGCGGTGGCGAATGGCGCGGATGGTTTGGGCAAAATGCGCGGCCCCGCCATCGGCCAAATCATCGCGGTCAACGGATGTGACCACCACATGCGCAAGGCCCAGTTCGGCCACAGCATGGGCCACGCGGCCCGGCTCGAACGTATCCAGATTGGTGGGTTTGCCCGTGGCGATGTTGCAAAAAGAACAGCCGCGCGTGCAAATTTCGCCCATAATCATCATGGTGGCGTGGCCCACGCTCCAACATTCGCCAACATTGGGGCAGCCCGCCTCTTCGCAGACGGTGACCAGCTTTTTCTCGCGCAGAATGTCGCGGGTTTTCTTATAGCCTTCGGATGTGGGGGCTTTGACCCTGATCCAATCGGGCTTTTTGGGTTGGGCATTGTCGGGGCGGTGCGCTTTTTCGGGGTGGCGCTGGTCTGGTAGTTTCAAATCGCGCATGGGGCCTCCTGACATTGCGGTTTAGATAGCCCTATGCGTGCGATTTTGCAATGCGCCCTACCCAATCAGCGGGCCAGAGCGGCCGTAAACCTCCTCATAATGGCGGGCCAATCGCCGCAGGGCAATGCGCAGCACCACCTTGCCAGACCGCGCCGCCCAGCCCATGCGGCGTTCGGCCTCTTCCACGCCTTCCAAATAGCAGCAGACGCGCAGGGCGATATGACCCAGATCGGGGCCAAGGTCTGCCAGCGCGGCAGAGACGCGCGCGCGCGCATCGCGCGGGGCGGTTTGGCCGTGGCCCGCGCCCCGCCCGCCCGAAACCCCGCCCGTGAGAAACCCTTCCCAATTTTGCGCAACCGCCGTGCCCATCTGCGCCAGTTCAAAATCCTCGCGCAGGCGCTCGGCGGCGCGCACAAAATCGGGATGCAAATAGGGGCTGCCATCCTTTTCGCGCCGCCGCCCCAGCACGGCCACAGGGCTTTCGGCCAGATTATAGCGGATACGGCGGTTGCCGTCGGCCCGATCATCGCCCGCATCGTCATCAGCGCCTGCAAACCGCGCGCCAGCCTCATTCATGCCGCGCGGGGCCGCGGCCATGCGCGCTTTCAGTTCCGCCCGCCCTGCCGCTGTAAGTTCATATGTATCAACCTTACCACCGCCCGCGCCGCCTGCGCGCGGGGCGATCCATTCCTTCAGCGCAAAGACCTGCGCCAGCGCGCGATCGACCACCGCCATGCGCATTAGCCGCCCATCGGGCAGTGCGCGCATCACAGCGGCCTTTTCCATGGTGGGGGCAATGGCCAAAAACGCCCCCGTTTCGGCCAAGCGGCGCAAAAGGCGCGGCGCTGTTTGTGTAAATTCGGCCTCGTCCAAACCAGTGCGGGAAATTGGGCTGTGATGCATGATATCCTCGGGAAAAGGGGGGGAATCGCGGCGGGGGCCGCGCTGAAATTTGCATAGGGCTTCATCAATCAGCGGATCGTCGCGCCGCATCTCGCAGCGGCGCACATGGCGCAGTACGGTCGAGGCATTGAGCCCATCTTGCCGCGCCAAAGCACGGATCGATTGGCCCGCCTCGGTATGTTCCAGATACAAGCGAAAGGCATGTGGCAGCCAATTTGGCAACTGCACCGCTGGGGAAAGGGTGCAGTCCTCCTGCCCTCCCTGCGCCTTTTGCATCTGCCGATGTGCCGAATGTTGCATTGCCTATCCTAAATGTGTTCCGCAGCATTTACATATAATTGTTGATAAATGCTAAACAGTGCCCCACCAACGCGCGCGCTGAAACAACGCGCAATGCAACGATAGGTTGAATCACGCTAGCCTTCAATCACAAGTTAAGGAGGCTTCGATGACTGATTTCAGAACCACAGTTCAGCAGCTACAGCGCCCAAAGATGCTGATTCACGCGGCAAGAATGGGCATGACAGACTATAGGCGAGAGCGTGATTTGCGCCGATTGGGCCATATGTCGTTGCCACCCGAACTGGCCCTACCACATTTGCTGCAAG
>JAIXVS010000249.1 GCA_027482795.1 Rhodobacter sp. | reverse complement strand
GGGTTGCCAAGGTTGGCCATATCGCGGCGAATGGACAGCGCGGTTTGGGTAGACCCCGTAAACGCCACGCCGCTTATGCACGGGTCGCGGATTATGGCTGCACCGATCTGCCCATCGCCTGGTAGCGAAGGTCAACACTAGGTCAACAAAACAGGGAAAGCTGCGAGAAGAGCCGATGTAGCTGAGCTTTCGTCGAAGTCACCGACGGATGGGTTCAACAGCCGCCGGCTGTTTGGGCCTATCGGAAACATCCCGGCACCCAAAGGCTATCACGCTTTTGCCCATGGCTACTTTGAAGTGATCTGCCCACGCCCGACCTAACTGTTCCGAAACGGAAACATTAGATTGACAGGTTGCCTTAATCTGCGCGTAATGAGGACAAATGGGGTCTAATTGAATAAGCGGAATGCCATGCAACGTTATGACGTCGACGATCTAGACCGAAAGATCATCACCTTGCTTGGTGTCGATGGGCGGCTGTCGGCTTCTGAGGTTGCTGTGCGCGTCGGTGGGGTCTCAGAGCGGACGGCGCGGAACCGCATTTCGGCGCTTTTGCAGAGTAAAATGATCACGATCGGGGCCATTCCTGACCCGACCGCCATGGGACTAGAGTTTCAGGCCGATGTGATGATTGAGGTTGAGCCGGGCATGGTTGAAAGCGTCGCCGTGGTGCTGGGCGAATATGACGAGGTTGGGTACCTTGCCGCAACAACGGGCCGCTTCAATCTGTCAGCAGCTATCTCTGTTGCCTCGCAAGCCGACCTCTTGGACTTTTGTGAGAATACTGTCGGAAAGCTGCAAGGCGTCCGCCGCGTTGAACCTTGGCTGATTCTGCGGATGTATAAGGCGTTTGGAACACGAACAACCGTCCTGATCGAAGCAGCAGAACGCGTCGGAAAGTCGCAAGAATGACAGGAATGCTGCGGATAGGTGTTGATGTAGGCGGCACCAATACAGATGCCGCGCTGCTGCAGGGGGTAAAGGTTCTAGCGACGATAAAGACGGGCACAACGCAAGACGTGACCAGCGGCGTTGGCGCCGCCATTCGTACGGTTCTGATGTCCGCAAAAGTGCGCGCAAGCGATGTTGGCGGCGTGATGATCGGCACGACGCATTTTCTAAATGCTGTGGTCGAGGGCAAGCGCCTAGAGCGGGTCGGGGTCTTGCGACTTTGCGGTGCTGCAACCCGATCCTTGCCGCCGATGATAGATTGGCCCGAAAGACTGCGGCATCTTGTAGACGGCGGTGCTGCCTTGGTGGGCGGCGGGGTGAATTTTGACGGCACGCCTATAGCCGCTTTGGACATCACAGCCATCCGCGCCGCCTGCCGCAATTGGCGTGCGCAGCGTGTGGCATCGGTCGCGATCAGCGCGGTCTTTGCCCAAGTAGACAGCCGGATGGAGGTGGCAGCCGGTGCCATCGTGGCAGAGGAAATTCCCGGCGTTGCTGTCAGCCTGTCGCACCGCATCGGGCGTACTGGCCTTTTGGCACGCGAAAGTGCGACGATCTTGAACGCCAGCCTGCACCGTCTTGGGGCCGAAACGGTCGGGGCCTTTCGCGCCGCCTTTGCCGGACTTGGCCTGACCTGCCCGCTGTATCTGACGCAGAATGACGGCACGCTGATGTCGGCTGACTTTGCCGAGCGGCATCCGGTTTTCACCATCGCCTCGGGTCCGACGAATTCTATGCGTGGGGCGGCTTTCTTGACCGGTCTTTCCGACGCCGTGGTTGTGGACGTGGGTGGGACGACCACCGACGTCGGCACGCTTGTGGCAGGTTTTCCGCGCAACCGCAGTGAGGGTGCAGAGATCGGCGGCATCCCGACCAACTTTCGTGTGCCTGACGTGTTTTCCTTTGGCCTTGGCGGGGGCAGTTTGATTCATTCCGACCCGCCACTGGCGATTGGGCCTCAATCGGTAGGATTTCGTCTGCCCGAAAAGGCGCTATGTTTTGGTGGCGATACATTGACCGCCACCGATATCGCCGTAGCAGCGGGATTGATCAGCCTGGGCGATCCGTCGCGCGTCCGCCATCTTGATGCGGCCCTGGTCGCTGCTGCGTTGGCCAAGATGAAATCAGATGTCGAAACCGTTATCGACCGTATGAAACCCAGTGCCGATCCTGTTCCGGCGGTTCTGGTGGGGGGTGGGTCGGTCATGATTGATGGGCTGCTTTCGGGCACCTCAGTTTCGCTGCGCCCCGATCATTTCGGCTCTGCCAATGCCATCGGTGCCGCGATTGCTCAGGTCTCGGGCGAGGTGGACCGCGTCGTATCAATGGAAGGCACAACTCGCGAAAAGGCGCTAGAGGGCATTGTGGCCGAAGCTCGTCTGCGTGCGGTTGAGGCGGGGGCAAATCCAAGCTCTATCCAAATTGCTGAACTTGAAGAAACACCACTGTCTTATCTGCCCGGCAACGCCGTGCGTATCGCGGCAAAAGTGGTGGGGGATTTGGCACTATGACCTACTGGACCCTGACAGAATCCGACATCGACCGCATTGCCATTGGCGTTGGCATTTTGGGCACGGGCGGCGGTGGTAGCCCCTATTTGCAGATGCTGATCGCCAAGCAATTGCTGCGCGAAGGCAAACGCATCCGCATGATCCGCCCTGTTGATCTTGATCCCGATGCACAAATCATCGGACTGGGGGGCATCGGCGCACCGACAGTTTCCATCGAGAAGATGGAAGAAGGCTTCGAAGGCGTGCGCGTGTTAAAAGCGATTGAGGCGCATACAGGCCGCAAAGTTGATGCCGTGCTGGGTGACGAGGTCGGCGGCGGCAACGGCATCTACCCGATGATCACCGCAGCGCATTTGGATTTACCAGTCGTCGATGCTGATGGGATGGGCCGCGCCTTTCCCGAAGTGCAAATGACCAGCTTTTTTGCCTATGGCCAAGCCAGCCAACCTGCCGCTCTGTCTGATGCTGATGGCAACACCCTAATCATCACGCAGGCCAAAACACCTCAGATGCTGGAAAAACTGATGCGCACAGCCACCGTCGCCATGGGTTGCACCGCCTGCATGACCACGGCCCCCATGACGGGCGATTTCGTGCGTCGTTACGGCATCGCCCATACCACCAGCCAAGCGTGGACACTGGGTGACGCCGTGATCCGCGCGCGCGAGGCCAAAACCGACCCGATCGCCGCCATTCTGGCCGAGGCGGGCGGAACCTTCCTGATGACGGGCAAAGTCACCGACATTGGCCGCCGCATTGACGGCGGCTTTGTGCGCGGCACGCTGACTGTGGCAGGGCTTGGCGCTGATGCGGGCCGCACCTTAGTGATCGACATTCAGAACGAATATCTGGTGGCGACCGAAGGCGACAAGCGCCTTGCGATGGTGCCAGACCTGATCTGCATCGTCGATTCTGAAACGGGCCGCCCGATTGGGACTGAAGAACAACGCTATGGGTTGCGCGTGGCGATCCTGTCGTTGCCGGCCTCTGCGTTATTACGCACGGACCTGGCCTTGGCCCTGATGGGGCCGCGCGCCTTTGGCTATGATTTTGACTTTGTTCCGCTTGGTGAACCAACCCAACCTGCACCCGTGGCGGCCTATATGGCTGGCCACAGTCCTAACCCAGTCCCTAGAGGAGATCCGCTATGAACAGACGCGACATTCTGAAATCCGCTGCTCTCTCCGCCCTTGCGGCATCAGTTCCCTTGGCCATTCCGCGCTGGAGCATGGCATTGGCCCAAGACGGCAGCCCGATATTCACCTTGGCCCATCCGGCAGGTTTTCCTGATCTGGATCCCGCAACGTCCTTTTCGAACGACGGCGCGGTGCTCGCCAATGTTTATGAAGGCCTGACCCGCTATATCCCTGACAAAGATGACGCGCCCGCAACCCTTGCGCCGGTTTTGGCGACCGGGTGGGAAACATCGGCCGATGGTTTGACGTGGACGTTCAAGCTGCGCGAGGGTGTTAAGTTTCATGATGGCACCGACCTGACCGCCGAAGCGGTAAAAGGTTCCATCGAACGCACAATACAGATCGCGGGTGGTGCGGCCTTTATTTGGTCGCCTGTCACGGCAATTACGGCACCTGACCCGACGACAGTGGTATTCACTCTGTCTTCGCCCCAACCGCTTGACGTGATCGCCGCCTCTGGCTTTGCGGCATGGATCATCAGCCCCGCCGCCATGGACAAGGACAATGCGTGGTTCAATGCGGGCAATGATGCCGGAAGCGGGCCGTTCAAAATTGATCGCTACGAACCCGGACAGCGCGCAATTCTGACGCGGGTTGCCGATTATTGGGGCGGCGCACCCGAAGGAGCTTTTGACACGGCCGTGTTTGAAATCGTCGAGGATGCCGTGCTGGATCAAAACATGATCGAAGGTGGTCAAGCCGATTGGACCTATGGATTGGCCTATGAAAACCTTGACGCGTTAAAGGCCAACGCTGACTTAAATGTGGTGGTGAATCCATCCTTCGAAACGCTCTTTGGGATGTACAACACCAAAAAAGCCCCTCTCGATCGTCCTAAGGTGCGTCAGGCGCTGTCACTGGCCTTTCCCTATGACGATGTCGTCTCGGCTGGCACGTCTGGACTTGGGTCACGTGCCAAAGGGGTGATCCCCTCGGGCATCTGGGGCCATGACCCTGATGCGCCTGTGCCCAACACAGACCTTGAGGCCGCAAAGGCCCTTTTGGCCGAAGAGGGGTTGACTGACAGCAATCTGGAACTGGTGATGACCTATGCCACGTCAGACACTTTGGAAGCCACGGCAGGCGAGCTTTGGAAAGCAAATCTTGCGCAACTGGGCATTAACCTGATCCTGCAGCCGATGGCTTGGGAAGCGCAGTGGGAATTGGCAAAGTCTGATCCTGCTGCAGCGCAGGACATCTTTGTGATGTACTGGTGGCCAACCTATGTGACCCCCTATGACTACCTCTTCAACCTATTTCACTCAGAAGAGGCGCCAGCTTACAATCTTGGATACTACAGCAATCCCGACTACGACAAATTGATCGACGATGCCGCCGCATTGTCGGGCACGGATCGCACCAAAGCGGAAGCGATGTTCAAAGAAGCGCAGCGGATGGTCATTGCCGATAACGCAGCCGTGTTCATATTGGATAAGCCAAACATCCACATCATGCGGGCGGATGTAAAAGGATATCAGGACAATCCGGCCTATGGCCATGTGGTCTTCGTCAACGAGCTAAGCCGCTAGAACAAGGGGGCGCCAATGGATCTTGTCAGATACACCCTGCGGCGCGTCTTTCTTTCGGTTTTTGTGGTCGTGGGCGTTACTTTCCTTGTCTTTGTCGTGGCACAGGTCGTACCCTCGGACCCAGCAGCGCTTTATGCGGGGCCACGTCCAACGGCTGAACAGATAGCAAAGGCGCGTGTGACTTTGGACCTAGACGCCCCCCTGCCGCAGCGGTTTGTCCGCTTTGCCACCGCCATGGGGACGGGCGATTTTGGCGTATCTTATAAATCGCGCCGCCTGATTTCCCAAGACCTGCGCGTTTATCTGCCCGCTACGCTAGAACTGGCTTCATTTTCAACTTTTTTGGCTTTGCTGTTGGGCATCCCAGCGGGAGTGATCGCGGCAGCGCGCCGCGGGTCTTGGCTTGACAGGCTTGGCAGTCTTGGGTCGATCCTGTCAGTCGCTATGCCGACCTTCTTTTTTGCAATGCTGTTGCAACTGGTCTTTTCGCAATGGCTTGGCATTTTGCCTTTGGCGGGGCGGTTGTCGCAGCAGATGTCCATCAGTGATCCGCTGCCTTTCCTCACAGGCTTTAATCTGATCGACGCCGTGACTGCTGGCCGTCCGGCCGTTTTCTTGGATGCGCTGGCGCATCTGATCCTGCCCGCGCTGACACTTGCGGCGTATCCTGCTGGCATTGCAATGCGCCTGACCCGCGCGGCGATGATCGAGATTTTGGCGGGCCGCCACATCGTGGCCGCCCGCGCGCTGGGCCTTTCGGCGCCGCGCATTTTGTTCGGCCATGCTTTACCCAATGCGGTGGGGCCCGCGCTGACCGTGATCGGGCTATCCTTTGCCTATGCCCTAACGGGTGCGGTCTTGGTCGAGATTATCTTCGCTTGGCCCGGCCTAGGGCGCTATGTGTCTGAGGCGATCTTATCCAAGGACTTCCCCGTTATTGCCGCCGCCACGTTGGTTGTCACGCTGTGCTATGTAATGATGAACCTTGTTATTGACTTGACCCAGACCCTTGTCGATCCGCGCGTGGCATTGACATGAGCGCGTTTGTCCGGCGCTTGGGCTTTGGCGGCACGCTCTGTCTGGCATTGATCGTAACCTTTGCGCTGCTGGCCCTTTTTGCGCCGTGGCTTTCGCCTTATCCTGATCAGGGGATGGGCACCCCGAATGTGATTGCCAAGCTAAAGCCCCCCGCAGCAACCTTCTGGCTGGGCACCGACCATCTGGGCCGCGATGTGCTAAGTCGAGTTATCTTCGGGGCACGGGTGTCGATGTCAGCAGGCCTTCTGATTGTTGCCTTTTCGCTGCTAATTGGTCTGCCAGTGGGGCTTCTTGCAGGCTATTTCGGCGGTTGGGTCGATGAGGCGCTGATGCGCATCACGGATGTCTTCCTTGCCTTTCCGGCACTTTTGTTAGCCGTTCTGCTGGCCGCCGCCTTGGGGCCGGGGCTTTTGAACAGCATTGTGGCCGTCGCTGTCACTTGGTGGCCGTGGTATGCCCGTATGGCCCGAGCCGAAGTGCTGGTGCTGCGCGGCCAGCCCTATGTCGAGGCGGCCAGCGTGATGGGCGTCTCACAGGGGCGCATCTTGATCCGCCACATTCTGCCCAGTGCGGCGCGCCCCTTATTGGTGCAGGCGGCCTTGGACGTGGGGCCTGCGCTTTTGACAGCCTCATCCCTGTCGTTCCTTGGCCTTGGTGTGCTGCCCCCTACGGCGGATTGGGGCAAGATGGTGGACGAGGGTCGCAAGTTTTTCCCTGATCGTTGGTGGGTTTCCACTGCCCCCGGTATCGCGATTTTCCTTTTGGCGCTGGCCTTTAGCGTGTTGGGCGACGCGCTGCGCGACCGTGAAGGGGGCAAGCGCCGTGACGCACCTTGATATTCAGGGCCTTTCCGTCACGATCCCGTCGCCCGCAGGGCCGGTTCAGGCGGTGCGCAGCATTGATCTGTGTATTGCAAAGGGTGAGATCCACGGTCTGATCGGCGAATCCGGTTGTGGAAAAACAATGATTGGGATGGCGCTTCTTGGTCTAACGCCTGCCGGTGCGCAGGTGGCGGCACGTGTGTTTAAGTTTGACCGGATAGACCTTGCCACTTCTGCCGCTGCCTTGCGCGGCAAGCGCATCGCGCTGATCTCCCAAGACCCCGCCGCCGCGCTCAACCCCGTGCTTACCATCGGTCGTCAGATGGACGATGTGCTGCTCACCCACAGCCAGCAGCGCAAAAAGGATCGCACCGCTGCGGCAGCGGCCTTGCTGGCGGCAACTGGTCTGCCCGATGCTGCCAAGTTGATGAAGCGCTATCCTCACCAGCTTTCGGGCGGAATGCAGCAACGGGTCGTCATCGCCCAAGCCCTTGCCACTGGCGCTGACTTCCTGATCGCGGACGAACCGACCACCGCCCTTGACGTTACCGTCGGCGCACAAGTGCTGGCGCTTTTGCGCAAACTGGTGGCGGATCGGGGCCTGACGGTGCTGATGATCACGCATGACATGGATGTTGTGGCTGCGGTTTGTGACCGTGCCACGGTGCTTTACGCTGGCCTTTCGGTCGAGACTGGCCCAGCAAGCGCAATCCTAACCCGCCCGCGTCATCCTTACACCTCTGCACTTTTGGCCGCTCTCCCTGATGCCGCCCCGCACGGGCAAAAGTTGGCCGCGATAGAGGGGCAGATACCGCCGTCAACCGAGACCATATCTGGTTGCGCCTTTGAACTGCGGTGCCCTGTGGCCACGGCAGTTTGCCACGGAGCACCGCCGCCCGCGCGGGGATCGGACGATCATCACTGGCTCTGCCATTTGGCGGAGGGTGCGCCATGACCGAGACACTTCTCATGGTTCACGATTTGGTGGTGCGATACAAGCCCCGTGGCCTGTTCACAGCAGCCTCTAAACCCGCCGTTGATCGGGTGAGCCTGTCTTTGCCCGCAGGGTCAACGCTGGGGGTGGTTGGAGAATCTGGTTCGGGCAAAAGCACCCTTTTGCGGGCAGTGCTACGTTTGGTTCCAGTTGAAAGCGGCACCATTTCCCTTGGCGGTCAGGATTGGCTGGCGATCCACGGACCCGCATTGCGTCGTGCGCGGCATTCTATCGGCTTTGTTGCCCAGAACCCGTTTTTGTCGCTTAGCCCTCGCCTGACCATTGCGCAGATCTTGGCCGAACCGCTTTTGGCCCGCGGCGATAAGCCCGGAGCCGAAATGGAAGACCGCATAGCTTTACTTCTATCACGCTGCGGCCTGCCGACTGACTTCTTGCCCCGCCGTGCGCGCGAATTGTCTGGCGGACAAGCCCAGCGTGTCTCCATCGCCAGAGCCTTGGCCCTAAACCCGCGTCTTTTGGTGCTGGATGAACCGACTTCGGCATTGGACGTGTCAGTTCAGGCGCAGATTTTGAACCTGTTGATGGACTTGAAGGCTGATTTTGGCCTGTCGATGCTGTTTGTGACCCATAATCTGAAAGTTGTAGCACACCTTGCTGAACAGTTGATGGTCATGCGGAGGGGTGGCGTTGTAGAGGCCGGCGCCACGGAAAGGATAATGTCCGCTCCGGAACAACTTTACACGCGGGAATTGATGGGGTTCGGGCGGCGAGCCTGAAAGGCGGAGCCCACTTCGTGACCGGAACTGCTGCACCAAGTCCCAAAAGCTAGCGAAGAAATCTGCCAAGAAACCGAGTGTAAGCTGATCCTGTCAAGCGACGAAATCTAATGTAGGTGCTTCGACTAATCCTACCCCCGCAACCAAATCTTACAGCTATAT
>JAIXVS010000287.1 GCA_027482795.1 Rhodobacter sp. | reverse complement strand
GGTGAATGATCGGCGTGTCACGGCGGATGTGCTGCGCGAATTGTCCGACACTTTGGTGGAATTGCACGGCCAACACGATGATCGCGGCCTGCTGAACCCGCGCGGGCACCGCGCTGTGTTAGACCAATTCGCACGGGTCGATTTGGCCGCAATCCGCGCTGCGTGGGAGGCGCGGGCCCATGCCGCAGCCGCCTTGAATGCCGCGCGCGAGGTGCTGGCGCGCGCGCAATCGGATGAAGATTTCCTGCGCCATTCGGTTGCCGAATTGGAAAAGCTGGCCCCAAAACAGGGCGAGGATGCCGAACTGGACACCCGCCGCCGCCTGATGCAAGGCGCGGTCAAGGTGCGCGCCGACATCACCCGCGCGGCCACGGCCCTATCGCATGAGGGGGCCGAAGGCGCGATGCGCGATGCGCTGCGCTGGCTGGACGGGGCGGCAGACAGCAGCGAGGGGCGGCTTGATCTGCCCATGGCCGCGCTAAACCGCGCGCTGATCGAACTGGGCGAGGCGCAGGCGGGTGTGGATGCCACGCTGACCGCGCTGGATTTCAACCCTGCCGATTTGGAACTGCTGGAAGAGCGCCTGTTTGCCATTCGCGCGCTGGCGCGCAAGCACGGTGTTTTGCCCGATGATCTGGCGGGCCATGCCGAAACGCTGTCCCTGAAACTGGCCGCTATTGATGGCGGGGCGGCGGGTTTGGCAAAGATCGAGGCCGAAATGCTGCGGGCTGACAGCGTTTATCAGGGTCTTGCGGCCCAAATCAGCGCGCAGCGCCACAGTGCGGCTACGGCACTTGATGCGGCGATGGCGGGCGAACTTGCCCCGCTGAAGATGGAACGCGCTGTGTTCGCCACCGCTGTTGCGCCCAGTGATCCCGGCCCAGAAGGAACGGATCATGTGCAATTTACCGTGGCCACCAACCTTGGCGCGCCAGCGGGCCCGCTGAATAAAATCGCCTCGGGCGGGGAACTTTCGCGCTTTTTGCTGGCGCTGAAAGTGTGCCTGACGGCGCAGGCGCGCGGCGTGACGATGATTTTTGACGAGATTGACCGCGGCGTGGGCGGTGCCACTGCCGATGCCGTGGGGCGCAGGCTGGCCGCCTTGGCAGACGAGGCGCAGGTGCTGGTTGTCACCCATTCGCCCCAAGTGGCCGCCCTTGGCGCGCATCACTGGCGCGTGGAAAAGCGCGTTGTGGGCGAGCAAACCCTATCCAACGTGGTGTATTTGCCCGCAACCGAGCGGGTGGAAGAAATCGCGCGGATGCTGGCGGGCGAACAGGTCACCGATGCCGCGCGCGAGGCGGCGCGGGTGCTGCTGGCAGCCCAAGGCTAACGCGCGCGCGGCTGGGCGGGCGCGCCAAAGCGCTGCGTTTTTGGGCGCAAAGCGGCAGCTTATCTTGGGCAAATCCCCATTTTACGAAAATTCGAGACTCTTTTGGATGAACCGTATATTCTTTGGGGTATGCGCCGCAGGTTGTGCGTGGCCAGACAGAATTCATCCCTTTGAATGATTGGACACACTATGGCTATGCAGATCATTACAGCAAATCGCACGACAGGCTTAGATTTAGCAACTTTTGACGATGCCATGGTGGTGGCAGGGGTCAGCGTTTCGTCCACAGCTGGAATTGGCATTAACGCTAATGGCAGCAACCACGAAGTGTATGTTTATGGCACAGTGGCAGCGTCGGGCACGGGGATATATTTGGGATTGGGTGCTGTTCAATCTAACACGTGCTTTGTCGGCGCAAGCGGCGTGGTTTCTAGCGGGTTTAATGCTGTAACGTTGGAGGGCATGACGCACACGGCAATCAACCATGGCACCATCATTGGCCTAAGCGCGGGCATCAAATTGATCGGGTCTGGAAGCGGCAATTTGATCCAAAACTACGGTACGATTTCTTCAAGTAACATCGGGATATCATTGGAAACCTCCAATGCCTTCGCGGGCCAAGTGATCAACTATGGGCTGGTTACAGGTAAGGTTGCGGCCTATCAAAGTGTGAACATTAACTCTGCCGATAGCCTAATCAATTTTGGCACCATGCAGGGCGATGTCCTTTTGGGTGGGGGCAGCGATACCTTTACCAATCGCGGGGCGGGCGTGGTGAACGGCACGATTTTTGGCGGCGCGGGCGTAGATACTTTCATTTTGGGTGCGGGCGCGGAAACAATCGATGGTGGCGAAGGCACGGATTATATCGATTTTCGCCAAGCAAACGGGGTACGATTTACCTTGGATGACAGTTTTGACAACACGGGTCTTGCTGCGGGCGATAGTTTTGTGTTCATCGAAGGTGTCTATGGGTCAAGACGGGCTGATTTTATTGTGGGCGGCAGTGAAGCCAATTCCTTTTTTGGCGAAAGCGGGAACGATACCCTGATCGGCGGGGCAGGCGCAGATTCGCTGTCTGGCGGAAATGGGGTTGACCAAATCAATGGTGGCGACGGTGCCGATATTTTGCTGGGTGGTGGAGGTAAAGATATCATTACGGGCGGTGCGGGCGATGATGAGTTCAGGTTTGCCTTTTTGACGGACGGCGGCGATATCATCACCGATTTCTCTAACAAAGTAGGCAACAATGACCGCATTACGATTAGTGCCTCAGCGTTGGCTTTTGCGGGGATATTCCCGCGTGCACTGGCTGCAAATGAATTCCATGTAGGGCGCACAAATATCGCCCCAGGGGCCGAAGACCGCATCATTGTACGCACCACCGACAATACCGTGTGGTTTGACAGCAATGGCAGGGCGGCGGGCGGGCTTACACTGATTGCAGATTTGCAGGCAGGGGTGACGCTGACCTTTGCCGATTTTTTCTTTATTTAGCGACCTGCTTTTTCGTCTATCCCTGACTGCCCCGCGCGGCGGGCCAGTTCAGCCTCGACTTCGGCCAAACTTACCCCCCGCGCGGCGAGCATAACCAGTAGGTGATAGATCACATCCGCCGCCTCGCGCGTCAGGGCGGCGGTATCGCCTTTGACGGCCTCGATAATCGCTTCAACCGCCTCTTCGCCGAATTTTTCGGCGCATTTTTCGGGGCCTTTGGACAGAAGTTTTGCTGTCCATGAGGTATCGGGATCAGCGCCGATACGCGCGGCGATGGTGGCGGCCAGTTTTGCGATCTCGCTCATGTCATCCTCATCGCTATGCCAGCGGCTGCCATATGCGCCTTGGCCTGCGCGATGGTAAAGGTGCCAAAGTGAAAGATGGATGCGGCCAGAACGGCGCTGGCGTGGCCGATGGTTACGCCTTCGACCAGATGATCCAAATTGCCCACCCCGCCCGATGCGATAACGGGGATGGACACGGCATCTGCGATGGCGCGGGTCAGGGGCAGGTTATAGCCGCCCTTGGTGCCGTCACGGTCCATCGAAGTCAGCAGAATTTCGCCTGCGCCTTTGGCGGCCACGGTTCGGGCGAATTCCACCGCGTCAATGCCAGTGGGTTTTCGTCCGCCGTGGGTGAAAATCTCCCACTTATTCGGGGCAGTGGTTTTTGCGTCAATGGCCACAACGATGCACTGGCTGCCAAAGCGGTCGGCGGCGCGGGCCACAACATCGGGGTCGGCCACGGCGGCGGAATTGAAACTGACTTTATCGGCCCCCGCCAGCAGCAGCGCGCGCACATCTTCTGGGGTCCTCACCCCGCCGCCCACTGTCAGCGGCATGAAACACGCCTCGGCCGTGCGGGTGACCAGATCAAACATCGTGCCGCGATTCTCGTGCGTGGCGTGGATGTCTAAAAAACACAATTCGTCCGCGCCAGCGGCATCATAGGCGCGGGCGGCCTCAACCGGATCGCCCGCATCGATCAGATTGGTGAAATTCACGCCCTTGACCACGCGGCCATCGGCGACATCAAGGCAGGGGATGATGCGGGTTTTCAGCATATCTGCGATATAGCGCGGGGGGCGGGCAGGGGGAAGGGGGCTAGCCCCCTCGCTACGCTCACCCCCAAGGTATTTTGGGAGTTAGGAAGGGCTTAGCGGCGCAGTTTTTGGAATAGTGAGATTATTCCAAGGATCAGCAGCCCCAGCGCACCCAAGGCGGCGATGGGCAATGTGATCAGCCCCAGCCAGCCCAGAACGAACATGGTGTACAACGTGGGGCCAATATCTGCGCCCAGTGCCATGCAGGCGTGGATGCTGCCTTCGTCCAGATCGCAGCCTGTGATGCTGGCGATCACACTGGCAATGATCACCGAGAAAACGGGCAGCAGCCCAATCAGCAGGGCCGCAAGGCAGATGAAAAAGGCGATGCGTTTCATGCGCGTAGCAGCGATAAAGCTGCGGCAAGGTCGATCGCCCCGTCATACAGGGCGCGGCCAGAGATGGCCCCTGCGATGATGTTTGTGGCGCGCAGGGCGGTAAGATCGGACATGGACGACACCCCGCCCGAGGCGATGACGGGGATGGAGACGGCGCGCGCCAAGGCTTCAGTTGCGGGAAGGTTGGGGCCGCCCATTGCGCCATCGCGGTCGATATCGGTGTAGATGATGGCGGCAACGCCTGCATCCTCGAATGATTTGGCAAGGTCGGTGGCCTGAACATTCGTCTCATGCGCCCAGCCTTTGGTGGCGACAAGGCCTGCGCGCGCGTCAATGCCCACGGCGATTTGGGTGGGATAGGCTTTTGCCGCCTGCCGCACCAGATCGGGGTTTTCCACGGCGACAGTGCCAAGGATGACCCGTTTGATGCCGCGCGATAGCCACATCTCGATGGTGGCCATATCGCGGATGCCGCCGCCGAGTTGCGCGGGGATAGACGTTGCGGCAAGGATCGCCTCTACCGCTGCGCCGTTTACAGGCTGGCCTGCGAATGCGCCGTTCAAATCGACCAGATGCAGCCAATCGCAGCCTGCGTCTTGAAAGGCGCGGGCCTGTGCGGCGGGGTCTGTACCAAACACGGTGGCCGCATTCATATCGCCGCGCAAAAGGCGCACGCAGGCCCCGTCTTTCAGATCAATCGCTGGGTAAAGGATCATTGGCGCACTCCGTTTTGCACGCCCTTTACGGCACAGGCGCGCGGGATGCAAACTTATGTCTTGCGCGGTGGGGCGATTTGCGCCGTAATTCTGGGGCGGCGCAGCTTTTGGAGGGACGCGATGCAAAAGGGTGTTTTGGCAATGGCACTGTTTGGCGTGATGGCCAGCGCGGCATGGGCCGCTGACCCCGTGGAAGGGGTTTGGAGAACCGCGCCGCAAGATGATGGCGGTTATGGGTTTGTTCAAATTGCGCCCTGTGGGCCTGCCTTTTGCGGCACATTGATTAAGGGTGTGAATGGCGCGGGCGAGGTGGCCACATTAGGCGGCGATATTGGCAAGCTGATTATTTGGGATATGACGGCGCAAGGTGATGGGCTGTATGATGGAGGCAAAATCTGGGCCCCTGATCGCGATAAGACCTATAATTCCAAGATGCAGCTTACGGGGGATAGTCTGGCGGTGTCGGGCTGTGTTTTGGGGATTTGCCGCGATGGGGGCACTTGGGTGCGGCAATAAGAGCGCCCAAGCAGTTAAGGCCGCCAGCGCAGGAAATTGCCAATCAGGCGCAGGCCAAGGGATTGCGATTTTTCCGGGTGGAACTGGGTGCCGATGATATTGTCGCGGCCCACGATGGCGGTGATTTGCGCGCCATAGTCGGCATAGGCCAAACGCTGGGCGGGGTTGGTGACCTGCATGGCATAGGAGTGGACGAAATAGGCGTGATCGCCTGTTTTCAGCCCATCCAATACGGGATGGGCGGATTCGATGACCAAATCGTTCCAGCCCATATGTGGCACTTTTAGCGCGGGATCGCTGGGCGTGATGCGGGTAACTTCGCCTGCGATCCAATCAAAGCCGCGCGTGTTTTCATACTCGCGCCCCCAAGTGGCCAGCATTTGCATCCCCACGCAAATGCCCAGAAACGGGCGGGCGTGGGTGATGACAGAGTCCGATATGGCATCAAACAGCCCGTCATAGCCGCCAAGCGCTGCACGGCAGGCGGGAAAAGCGCCATCGCCGGGCAGCACGATACGGCTTGCGCGGGCCACATCGCGGGGGTCGGAGGTGACGATCACCTCGCCGCCGCCCACTTCATCGGCCATGCGGACAAAAGCCTTATGCGCGGAATGAAGGTTGCCTGAGTCGTAATCTACGAGGGCGGTGAGCATGATTGCCTGCGGGTTATGGATATTTGTGCCTGTATGAAAGCGCTAGAGCGCGCCCTTGGTCGAGGGCAGTTGGCCTGACGTGCGAGGGTCTTGTTCGACGGCCATGCGCAGGGCGCGGGCGGCCGATTTGAACGCGGCTTCGGCGATGTGGTGGCTGTTTAGGCCGTGGATTTTGTCAACATGCAGGGTGATGCCGCCATGGGTGGACAGGGCTTGGAAAAATTCGCGCACCAGTTCGGTATCAAACGTGCCGATTTTGGGCGTGGGAAAGGCCACGTTCCAGACCAGAAACGGGCGCGCGGAAAGGTCGAGCGCCGTTGCGACCTGCGCGTCATCCATGGCCAGATTGAAATGGCCGTAGCGGCGGATGCCCAGTTTATCGCCCAAAGCCTTGGTTAGGGCTTGGCCCAGCGCGATGCCGCAATCTTCCACCGTGTGGTGATCGTCGATGTGCAGATCGCCTTTGGCAGTTAGGGTGATGTCGATCAGCGCATGGCGCGCCAGCTGGTCGATCATAT
>JAIXVS010000358.1 GCA_027482795.1 Rhodobacter sp. | reverse complement strand
ATGCCGGTCAGCTTGACCTCGCCCACGCCAAGTGCATAGCCGCGCCCTTGCCAGCCGCGCCACCCCAGATTGAAGCCCGTCAGCTGCCACAGCCCATCAAGGCCGAGGCACCCGGGCATAATCGGGTTGCCCGGAAAATGGCAGTCGAAAAACCACAGATCGGGGGTGATATCAAATTCGGCCACCACATGGCCCTTGCCGTGCAAACCGCCGTCCTCGGAAATTTCGGTGATCCGATCCATCATCAGCATCGGCGGGGCGGGCAGTTGCGCATTGCCAGGCCCAAACAATTCGCCGCGCGCGCATTTCAGCAAATCTTCTTTGCCAAATGAATTTGGAAACCCTGCCATGTCCTGTCCCCCCGTAGGTATGTTTTGCGCCATCTAACACCGCGCTTTGCGCGCGCGCAAGGCCAGCGCTGCCGCCCAGTGCGCGCGCCTTGCCCTAAGGCACAAGCGCGGCTATATTGGGCCTATGACGCAAGCGTTTCATCATAGCACATCTTGGCTGGCCAAGGGCGGTTTGCGCCCCACACGGCAGCGCCTTGCCTTGGCGCAGCTTCTGGTGGGCGATGGGCATAATCGCCATGTCACCGCCGAAGGGCTTTTTGCCGCAGCGGCGGGTGCGGGGGAAAAGGTATCTTTGGCAACGGTTTACAACACCCTTCGCGCGTTTTGCGATGCGGGGTTGCTGAACGAAATTGTGGTCGATGGCGCGCGCAGTTATTTTGACACGCGCATGGATGACCATCCGCATTTTTATTGGGAAGACAGCGCCAAGCTTACCGATGCGCCCGCCGAGGCGCTGGAAATTTCCCGCATTCCCGATGCCCCCGCGGGGATGGAAGTGTCGCGCGTGGACGTGGTGATCCGCCTACGCAAGGCGGGCGTGTAACGCAGCAACCTTAAGGAAGCGCGCGATGTCTTGGATTGAAAAACTGGCCGAACGCCGTATGCAGGCCGCCCTTGCCAAGGGCGAATTGTCCAATCTGGAAGGCGAAGGCAAACCCCTGCCCGACCGCACAGGCGATGCATTTGTTTCGGCGGGCGAGGCAGTGGCCTTTCGCATCATGGCCGAGGCGGGGGTGATTCCCGAAGAAATTCGCCTAAAGAAAGAATGCGATGCCGCCCTGCTGGCGATGGAGGGTATCACCGATCCTGCCGCCCGCCTTGCCGCACAGAAAAAGCTGGCAGAGCTGGAAATGATGCGCGGCATGGCGATTGAGGCGCGGCGTAAGTTTATGAAAAACTGACATAAAGCAGAGGGCAGCTTTCGCCGCCCCCTGCCCTGCAATTCGCCCAAAACCCTAGAAAAAGCCCAGTTTGTTGGGGTTATAGCTGACCAGCATGTTCTTGGTCTGTTGATAGTGATCAAGCATCATCTTGTGCGTCTCGCGCCCGATGCCGCTTTGCTTATACCCACCAAAGGCCGCATGGGCGGGGTAGGCGTGGTAGTTGTTCACCCACACACGGCCCGCTTCGACACCGCGGCCAAAGCGGTAGGCCCGTGTGCCATCGCGCGTCCAAACGCCAGCGCCAAGGCCATACATCGTGTCATTGGCAATCGCCATGGCTTCGGCCTCGTCTTTGAAGGTTGTCACCGACACAACGGGGCCGAAGATTTC
Source organism: Rhodobacter sp. (assembly GCA_027482795.1). Classification (GTDB taxonomy): domain Bacteria; phylum Pseudomonadota; class Alphaproteobacteria; order Rhodobacterales; family Rhodobacteraceae; genus Cypionkella. Next base: position 1,080 of record JAIXVS010000358.1, on the reverse strand, counting down.
CTCTTGGAACACGCGCATCTTATTGTTTCCCTTAAAGATTGTGGGCTGGATATAGAACCCGCCCGCAATATCGCCGTTGAAACGGGCGCTATCGCCGCCGATCAGAATTTCAGCGCCTTCGTCACGGCCAATTTGGAAATAGGACATGATTTTGTCGTGCTGCTGTTTGGATGCCTGCGCGCCGACCATGGTGTTCATATCGCGCGGATCGCCTTGTTTAATCGCGCGAACACGGGCGATGCAGCGCTGCATAAACGCCTCGTAAATGTCTTCTTGGATCAGCGCGCGGGATGGGCAGGTGCACACCTCGCCCTGATTAAAGGCAAACAAAACAAAGCCTTCGACGGCCTTATCTAAGAACGCATCATCTGCCGCCATCACATCGGAAAAGAAGATGTTGGGCGATTTGCCGCCCAGTTCCAGCGTGAACGGGATCAGCGATGCCACAGCGCCCTCGGCCACTTTGCGCCCCGTGGCGGTAGAGCCCGTGAAGGCGATTTTGGCAATACGACCCGAGCGTACCAGCGCATCGCCTGCCTCGGCCCCAAGGCCGTTCACGATATTCAGCACGCCAGCGGGCAGCAGATCACCGATAAGTTCCATCAGCACCATAATCGCGGCGGGGGTCTGTTCGGCGGGTTTCATGACAATGCAGTTGCCCGCCGCCAGCGCGGGGGCCAGTTTCCATGCCGCCATCAGAATGGAAAAGTTCCATGGAATGATCTGGCCCACAACGCCCAAAGGCTCGTGGAAGTGATAGGCGACTGTGTCGTTATCAATTTCCGACATCGTGCCTTCTTGGCTGCGCAAAACCCCCGCAAAATAACGGAAATGGTCGATGGACAGCGGAATATCGGCGTTGACCGTTTCGCGGATAGGCTTGCCGTTGTCCCATGTTTCGGCGGTGGCGATCATCTCTAAATTCGCCTCCATCCGATCTGCGATTTTCAACAAAATATTGCTGCGATGGGTGGCAGAGGTTTTGCCCCAAGCTTCGCGCGCGCCGTGGGCGGCATCCAAGGCAAGGTTCATATCGGCAGCGTCAGACCGCGCCACTTGGCACACAACAGCGCCCGTGAT
>JAIXVS010000317.1 GCA_027482795.1 Rhodobacter sp. | reverse complement strand
GGTATTAAGCCATTGTTTAGAAACAAAGAAATTTACATTCGTAATGATGGGGTCGGGGGTTCGAGTCCCTTCAGCGGCACCATCCTTCTGATCCCCTGACATATTGTAATTACAAACACGCCTCAAACAGCGCACGGGTGTTGTGCTTGGTCATCTCCACAGGGTTGCCGCCGCAAGATGGGTCTTCCAGCGCCATGTCTGTTAGGGTGTCGAGATCGGGGTTTGTGACCCCAAGCGCCGTTAGATTGGCGGGAATGTTCAGGATGGCGCGCAGTTCCATAACCTTTGCGCGGAACCCATCAAAGCCCCCCGCAATGCCCAAATAAGCGGCGGCTTTTTCGATGCGGTCTTCAATGGCGGGGCGGTTCATGTCCAGCACCATGGGCATGACAACGGCGTTGGTGGTGCCGTGATGCGTGCCGTACACCGCGCCAATGGGGTGCGACAGCGAATGAATCGCGCCCAGCCCCTTTTGGAACGCCACCGCGCCCATGGCGGCGGCACTCATCATATGCGCGCGCGCGTCCAGATCATCTGGCGCGGCATAAACGCGGGGCAGGTTTTCGAATACCAGACGCATCCCTTCCAGCGCGATGCCTTGGCTCATCGGGTGATAAAATGGGCTGCAATACGCCTCTAGGCAATGGGCCAGCGCGTCCATCCCCGTGCCAGCGGTGATGAATTTTGGCATTCCAACGGTTAGGGCAGGGTCGCAAATGGTGACAACTGGCATCAGTTTGGGGTGGAAAATGATCTTTTTCTTATGCGTGGCCGAATTGGTCAAAACCCCCGCGCGGCCCACTTCGCTGCCCGTTCCAGCGGTGGTGGGAACGGCGATGATGGGGGCGATCTTTGCGCCGTCCGCGCGCGTGTACCAATCATCCACATCTTCCAAATCCCACACCGACAGGTCGCTGCGCTGATGGGCCATCAGGGCAATCATCTTGCCCAAATCCAGCGCCGATCCGCCGCCAAAGCAGATAACTCCGTCATGCCCGCCCGCAAGATACACCGCGATGCCAGCGGTCATGTTCGCTTCGTTCGGGTTCGGGTCAACGTCGGAAAACACGGCTGATCCAAGGCCTGCTGCCTTTAGCACGGCAACCGCTTCGGCGGTAATCGGCAGGCTGGCCAGCGCCTTATCCGTTACGAACAAGGGCTTTTTGATGCCAGCACTGGCGCAATGCTCGGCCAGTTCAGAAATGCGGCCCACGCCGAATTTGATCGCGGTGGGATAGCTGAAATTGCGGTTTGGCACGTTGTGCGTCATGGCCTTAAACTTTCTTCAAATGATAGGATTTTGGACGGGTGACAGACATAAAGCCAAGGTAAGACAGGCTACCGCCGCGCCCCGTATCTTTGCAACCTGTCCAGCATAGGGCGGGGTCAAGGTAATCTGCACGGTTCATAAACACCGTGCCCGTTTCAATTTGCGCGCCAATGGCGGCAGCGGTGTCATAATCCTGCGTCCATATGCTGGCGGTCAGGCCATAAGGGCTGTCGTTCATCAGGGCGATTGCCTCGGCATCATCTTTCACCTTCATAATGCCGACAACGGGGCCAAAGGATTCCTCCATCATCACCCGCATTTTGTGGGTGACATTGACCAAAACTTGCGGGGCCAGATACGCGCCGCCATCATCGGCGGGAAAGTTGGCAGGGTCGATCAGGGGTTTAGCGCCCTGCGCAATCGCCTCGGCTATCTGGTCGCGCACAACCTGCGCAAAGCGTTTATGCGCCATGGGTCCAAGGGTGCTGCCCGCGTCAAACGGATTGCCAAGCTTTAGCGCATTTGTCCACGCCACGGCCTTTTCAACAAAGGCGTCATACAGGGATTCATGCACATAAATCCGTTCGATCCCGCAGCAGCATTGCCCAGCGTTAAACAGCGCGCCGTCCATCAGCGTGTCAACGGCGGCGTCCAAATTGGCATCAGCCCGCACGTAACCTGGATCCTTACCGCCCAGCTCTAACCCCAGCGGCGTAAAGGTGCCCGCTGCCGCGCGTTCAATCGCTTGGCCGCCAGCCACGCTGCCTGTAAAGTTCACAAAGTTGAAGTAGCGGTGCGAGATTAGGTATTCAGTTGTGGCGTGATCCAGCACCACGTTTTGGAACACGTCCTGCGGCACGCCCGCCTCGTGAAAAGCCTGCGCCAAACGCTCGCCCACCAGCAGGGTTTGGCTGGCATGTTTCAAGACCACAGTATTGCCAGCCACCAGCGCGGGAACAAGCGTGTTGATGGTGGTGAGGTAAGGGTAATTCCACGGCGCGATGATAAACACCACGCCCAGCGCCTCGCGCGCCAAATAGCGGCGAAATGCGCCCGAATCTTCAACCATTTGCGGGGCCAAGGCGCTGGCGGCAATGTCGCACATATAATCGGTGCGGGCATTCACCCCGCCATATTCACCGCCAAAGCGGGTGGGGCGGCCCATTTGCCATGTCAGTTCTTCAACCACCACGTCCTTCATTTCGTTCAGGCGGGCAACGCCAGCCTTGACCAGCGCGATACGCTCGGCCAAAGGCCGCGCCGCCCAAGCCTTTTGCGCAGCTTTTGCAGCCTTAGCCGCTGCTATAGCCGCATCTTGGTTTAGCGGCATCCGTTCGGCATAAACGCTGCCATCGACGGGCGAGATCAGTTGAATGGGTTTCATCAAAGTATCCTAAACTGGCGCAAGCGCCTTTGGTGGTTTAGCAGGCCAGTGCCATCACATGGCCCTTTTCTGCATAATCAAGTATCTTTTGGTCGCGCGTCACAATCCGCAACCCATATTCGCGGGCCGTTGCGATGATGATGCGGTCAGCTGGGTCGCCGTGCGGATCCGCTGGCAAGGCATTGCTCGCAAGCAGCACATCGACTGGCATTTGCGCCCAAAGTAGGCCACTGCGGAGGATGAGTTGATCAACCCACGCGCGCGGCGTCATCGCTATAGGCAAGCGTCCCTTGGCGGCAAGCATTGCAATTTCCCAGGCCGAAATCGGTGACATATAAACAGGCGTGCTGGCGCTATAGGCAACATTTAAGGTGGTCTCGACCGCGCCAAAGTTTGCCTGATCATCGCTGTTGACCAACCAAATCAATGCGCAGGTATCTATCAGCAGCCCCGTCATCCGCGTGGACCAAGCAAACGATCAAACTTTTCCAAAAGCTGACCCTCCCATTCGGGCGCGGTTGGTGCTGTTAAATCAAGTGTCGGGTCGATCCGTACAGTGCCCGCCATACATCCGAAAAGAGGATGCCTTTGGTTTTGTCCAGACACTGGGGGTGCGATATCTTGCACTTTCTTAAAGGTCAATTTCTCGCTTTCCAAGTCTACCTGTTCAGAATGATAGCCCGCAGCAAGCCAGCCTTTCGACTGCACATGGCCATGAGCGGAATTTGCCCACCATGGCCGATGTGTGCGCGCCGATGCAGGCAGCGGCGCGCCCAGAATCTTTTCAAGCTGCGCAAAAGTCATCACCACTTCGGGTGTGTTCGCAGATGCAAGGTGCTTGGCAAGGGATTCGTATTTACTCATTGCGGATTCCTTATGTTACTAAATAAAAGTAACATAAAATAGTAACAGGAACAATAAATAGTTTATGGATACTTTCTATGCCCGCTCCAGCAACCGTTGCAATTCGAAATCGGTCACGACGCGGTCAGTCTCAGTTATCTCCCACTGGGCGGCGTGGTGATAGTGATCGACCACATCATCGCCAAACGCCCCGCGCAGCATCGCGGATGCGTTCAGCAAATCCGCCGCTTCGCGCAGGTTATGGGGTATCTCGCGAATGCCCGTCGCGCTGTACATATCGCCTTTCATTTCAGGCTCTAGCGCCAGCTTTTTCTCGATCCCGTCCAGCCCTGCCGCCAGCAACGCGGCGCAGGCAAGGTAGGGGTTCACATCCGATCCTGGAATACGGCATTCTACCCGAACCGCCTTGGTATGTGCGCCGCAGACGCGGAAACCTGCGGTGCGATTGTCGGCAGACCAAACCGCCTTGGTCGGGGCGAACATGCCGATGGTAAAGCGTTTATAGCTGTTCACATAAGGTGCCAAAAACGCCGTGATGTCGCGGGCATGGGCCAGCTGGCCTGCCAGAAAATGCTTCATCACATCCGACATGCCATGGCTATCGTCATGGCCCGCAAAGCTGGCCTTGCCATCCAAAGACCACAAAGATTGGTGAATATGCGAAGATGACCCTGCCTTGCGGTGATCATATTTCGCCATAAAGGTTACAGATTTGCCCTGCGCATGGGCCATTTCCTTGACCCCTTGTTTGACAATCACGTGATTGTCAGCAGTGTCTAAGGCATTGGAGTATTTATAGTTTACCTCGTGCTGGCCTGCATCAGCCTCGCCCTTGGTATTCTCAATCGGGATACCTGCGCTATACAGCCCGTTGCGAACGGCGCGCATCAGGCCCTCTTCCTTGGTGGTTTGGAACAGGTGGTAATCTTCGTTATAGGCAGAAATTGGGGCCAGCGCACGCAGTCCGCCATCGCGCAGGTTTTCATAGCTGTTTTCAAAGATGTAGAATTCCAGCTCGGTCGCCATCATCGGCTCATACCCCATCGCGCGGGCGCGGGCGACTTGGCGCTTCAGCACGGCGCGCGGGGAAATGGCAATATCTTCGCCCGTGTGATGATCGACCAAATCGCCCAAAACCAGCGCGGTGGCGGGCAGCCAAGGAATGCGGCGCAAGGTTGCCAAATCAGGGCGCAAAGCATAGTCGCCATAGCCCTGTTCCCAGCCTGCCGATTTATAGCCGGGAACTGGGTTCATCTCCATATCCACGGCCAGCAGGTAGTTGCAGCAGTGGGTCTCATAATGGCCCCCATCCACAAAAAACTGCGCGTGAAAGCGTTTTCCCATCAGGCGGCCCTGCATATCGATTAGGGCGACAATTACAGTGTCAATTTCGCCGCTGGATACGGCGGATTTCAATTGGTCTAAGGTCATATTTCCGGGCATAGCGGCCTCTTACTAAATTGGTTTGAATTGGCCCAAGGCGGGCGCGGGGCGGTTTAGGCGCAATATCGCGGGCCGGGCGCGCCGCCGAATTCGGGTTTGCGCGGCCAGCAATCGCCAGCGCAGCGTTGCTGCGGGCGATCGATTTGTTGCAATATCTTTGGCCATTCCGCCGCGCGCATCGCGCACACCATC
>JAIXVS010000169.1 GCA_027482795.1 Rhodobacter sp. | reverse complement strand
TTCTTGGGTATCGCGCGTGCCCGTCACATTCAAATTCAACGCCTGACCACGGCCCAAGAAATTGGTTTCCGAATAGCCAAACAAAATCCCAGCGCCGCTGTTGGTGCCATAGGTCACACCAAAAGACAGCGATCCTGTTGGCGCTTCTTCCAAATCAACGTTGACAACAACTTGCTCGGTGCTTGACCCTTGGGCCGCATCCACACTGGCATTGGCGAAAAAGCCCAAGGCGCGGATACGCTCTGCCGCTTGGCGAATTTCGCGCGGATTAAACGCATCACCCTCGGCAGATTTGAATTGGCGGCGCACCACTTGGTCAAGTGTCGTGGTGTTGCCTTCAATATCAATGCGTTCCACAAAAACACGCTGCCCACGTTTCAGCACCAAATCCACATCAATGGTCTGGGTTTCGGCGTTGCGCGTGATGCGCGGCTCTACTTGAACAAAACTAAGGTCTTTGCGAATGGCCACGTCTTCAAGGCGCGAGATGCTGCGTTCAATCAACGATGGCGAATAGATTTCACCCGATGTCAGGCGCAGCTCGGCTGCAAAATCTGCGGTATCCAGATCGGCAATTTCCGAAACCACCGTCACATCGCCAAAGCTGTATTGCGCTCCTTCGCGCAGAGTAAAGGAAATAAACGATGCATCCCGCTCGCGGCTTAGGTCGGCGCTGGCATCGATCACTTCGATATCGGCATAGCCGCGCGACAAATAGAAATCGCGCAGCATTTGCTTATCAACTTCCAAACGCTCGGCATCAAAACTGTCGCGGCGGATCAGCTGGCGGAAAAATCCCGCCTGTTTGGTTTGCAGCACTTGGCGCAGGCGGCGGTCGGAAAAATCACGGTTGCCAATAAAGGCAATGCTTTCGTTTTCCACAACGCGCCCTTCGATGATTTCAAACACCAAATCCACACGCCCCGCCCCGCGCGGAATAATCTTTGGCTCGACCGAAGCGGCCAAACGCCCGCGCGCGCGGTAAAGTTCGGTAATGGCGGCAGCATCTTCTTCGGCCGTGGCCGCCGAAAACACGCGGCGCGATTTCGATACAATCACCGCCGTCAATTCTTCGTCTTTCAGGCGCTTGTTGCCCTGAAAATCCAAGGTGCTGATAATGGGCAGCTCTTCAACCTTGATCGTCAGCGTCGCCCCGCTGGGCACAAAATCAACCGAAGCGAACAGGCCAGAATCGGTGACGCGTTGCAACGCATCGTTCAACTGCGCCGCCGTCAGAGTCGCGCCCTGCTGGATGCCCGCAAATTTCAGGATCGAGGCCGTATCAACGTTATCGTTGCCCTGTACCTGAACAGTGCTAAAGGCATAATCTTGCGCCACCGCCTGCGAGACGGGCAAGACGGCAAGACCAACAGCCGCTACAGCCGCAACGCGCATCATTTTGGATGCATTCAAAAGTGCCTTGATCATAACGCCCCGTCCCCAACTTGCCTGTTCAAAACTGCCTGTGCAATTTGCTGTGGATAACTAACCCCGATGGCCCAAATTGTCAAAGACCTAAGGTAACTTTTAGCCAAAGTGGTGCAGATGTGCTGCGCGGGCCGAAAACGCCCTGCCTTGCGCGCATTTATAATGTAAAATCAGCCTATTAGCTGCACGTCAGATCGTTGCCGAGCGCAAAGATGGTCAGCGCAGTTACCAAAAACAGCCCCACCATCACCGCCATATTCACAAATCGCGGATTGGGTTTGCGCCGCGTGATCGCTTCCACCGCGAAAAACACCAAATGCCCCCCATCAAGAACGGGCACGGGCAGCAGGTTCAAAATCCCCACCCCCAGCGATACCATCGCAAGCATAGTGATAAAGCTTTCCAGCCCCGACCGCGCCGCCTGCCCCATTGTATCGGCCAGCCCGACAGGGCCAGACAGATTGCATGTGCTAATCTCGCCGCGGATCATATGGAAAAGGCCCGAAAACGTGCCTTCAAACACCGCGCCCATTTGCGAAAACGACAGCATCGCAGCCTCGCCCAAACCTGCGCTGCGGCGCTGCAAATCAAAAATCGGGCCAGAGGATAGGCCGATCATCCAGCGCGTTTCAAACCCGCCATCGGCCGTAGGCAAATCGCGGCGGTTGGGTGCCAGCAGCACATTCAGCACGCTGCCATCGGGCCGCCATACCTGCACATCCAGCGGCGCGCCCATGCTGGCCTCGATCAGCGCGGGCAACTGGGAAAAGGCGTAAATCGGCTGGCCATTCACCTGCGTGATGACATCGCCCTGCCGCAGGCCCGCGTCAAAAGCCGCGCTTTGCAAATGCACCAAATCGGCGCGCGCAGGCAGCGGGTGCGGCGCAGTGACCTGCACCGTTTGCCCCGCGCGCAGCACGGTATAGCCAACCTCGGCCTTAGGCGGCACGCCATCGGCCACCTGAAAGAACGTCGCCAAATCGGGGGTTGGCTGCCCCTCAATCGCGGTAATCTCATCGCCCTGCATCAGGCCCTGCGCCGTTGGCATCGGATACAGCGCGCCGATGACTGGCCGATCAGCCGCCAGCCCCGAAGACAGGATGAGCCCCACAAAAATGAAAAATGCCAAAACAAAGTTGAACACGGGGCCCGCCGCCACCGTCAGCATCCGCGCCCAAATCGGCGCGCCTGCCAGCGTTTGCCGCGCTTCGGCGGCGCTCAGTTGACCACCCGCAGGCAGGGCAGATGCCGCATCTTGATCGCCCTTAAACCGCACAAAACCGCCCAGCGGAATGGCCGCAATCTGCCAGCGCGTCCCATGGCGATCTGGGCGCGAAGAGGCAACAACAGGCCCAAACCCCAACGAGAACACCTCGGCCTTGATCCCCGACCAGCGCCCCACAATGTAATGGCCATATTCATGCACCGCGACAATCACCGCCAGCGCCAGCAAGAACGACACCACCGTGTAAACCAGCCCGCCAAAATCGCTTAGGATCGAAATCATACCGTTACCGCCTTTGCGCCATTTGCGCAGCCAATTCTGCGGCGCGCACCCGTGTTAGATGGTCTATCTGCAACACTTGCTCAAGGGCTGATGGCACATCTGTGATCGCAATTTCCGATGTCAGGCGCGAAAGCGCGCCTTCCACCACCCCTGCCATATCCATAAACCCAATTTGCCCCGCGATAAACGCATCCAGCGCCGTTTCCTTGGCAGCGGTAAAGATCGCCCCCGCTGCCCCGCCCGTGGCCATCACCTCGCGGCACAGGCGCAGCGCGGGAAAGCGGGCCAAATCGGGGGCGGTAAAGGTCAGGCTGCCCAGCGTGGCCAAATCCAGCCGCGCCACGGGCAAATGCGCGCGGTTTGGCCAATTCAGCGCATAGCCAATGGCATGGCGCATATCAGGCGCGCCAAGGTGGGCCATCACAGCGCCATCGTTAAACCCCACCAGCGCATGAACAATCGATTGCGGGTGAATAACCACCTCGATCTGATCGGGCGTTAGCGCGAAAAATTCATGCGCCTCAATCACTTCCATCGCTTTGTTAAACATAGAGGCGCTATCAATCGTAATGCGCTGCCCCATGGCCCAATTGGGGTGTTTTGACGCCTCGGCCACAGTTGCGCTGGCCAGTTTTTCGATGGGCCAATCGCGCAGCGCGCCGCCTGATGCGGTGATAA
>JAIXVS010000101.1 GCA_027482795.1 Rhodobacter sp. | reverse complement strand
GGCGCTTTTCAAACTCGGCCCCCAGAAACCCCTGCGCCTGTTTGGTGCGGGCAAAAATGATCAGGCCCGATGTGTCGCAATCAAGCCTGTGCACCAGCAGTGCGTCCCATCGCGCGGCTTGCAAGCGGGCGATCAGGCAATCCTCACGCCCCTCATTTTTTCTTGTTTTCTACAGCAACCCCGCAGGTTTGTTCGCCACGATAATCGCCGCATCTTCATAGACGATATCCAGCGGCACATCGGGCGGGTCATAGACAAATTGCGGCAGCATTACGCGATGGTATAGCCAGTAGCGCGCAGGCTGGCGGCCAAATGGGCGATATGGGCTGGCCCCACTTCGCAGCAGCCGCCCACAATGGTTGCCCCCATACCCACCCAAGCCATGGCAAATTCGGTATATTTTTCTGGCGTTAGATCGTGGCGGTGGGTTAGTTCCTTGACCGTGGGGGCATCTTTTAGGAAGTTACCTGAGATATGGGTAAAGCCATTGGCATAGGCCCCAAAGGGCAGGCCAAGCGTTTTCAGCCCCGCCAGCGCAGCGCCCATCGCCTCGGGGACCGAGCAGTTGGCCAGCACGGCGGCAATGGGCAGCGCCTGCGTAATGCGGGCCAAATCGGTCACAAGCTCGCCCGAGCGTAGGCGCGATCCATCATGATCATCTACGCTGACCGACAGCCAAACAGGTTTTCCCGATGCCTGCGCGCCCAAAGCGGCCCCATGCGCCATTTCGACCGAGGCCATCGTTTCGCACAAAATCATATCGACATGCGGGCCAAGGATGCGGGCGATTTCGGCGTATTTTGGCGCGGCAATGTCAACGGCTTGGGTCACTTCGGGGCGGTAGGTGGCCACCAGCGGCCCCATCGATCCTGCAATGCGCCCGTGCCCGACACTGCCGCGCGCCTCATGCGCCTCGGCCAAGGCGCGCAGATGCAGGGCGTGAAACATGCCGTCTAAATCAAAACGTTCTAGGCGGTCGTGGTGAATGGCATAGGTGTTGGTGGTGGCAATGGATGCGCCCGCATTGAAATAATCCAGATGAATGTCGCGCACCATGCCAGGATGGTCGATCATCACACGGGTTGCCCACAGCGGGCTGGGTTCATCGCCAGATCGGGCCACCAGTTCCTGCCCCATGCCGCCATCTAGCAAAGTGATTTGTGCCATTTACGCCCCCGAAACTTTCGCCGATACTTTGGCGCACAATCGGTGTTTATCTTCCCAAGTTCAAGGCCAGCCTGATGGATTATGATACGGTTCCAGCCGCCGAATTTGGTGCGGGGTTGACGGGCATTACCCTGAACCTGCTGACGCGGGATGTGCGGGGCGAGGCGGCTTTTTTGGCGGGCGTTTTTGGCTGTGCCATCCACCGCCTAAGTGATGATTATGCTATTGTTTTGCATGATGGGGTGGTGATGCAACTGCATTCAGATCGTACATTTGCGGCCCATCCGCTGTATGGGCTTTTGCCCGAAGCAGGCCCGCGCGGGGCGGGGTTGGAGAATCGCCTGCACGGGGTAGACCCTGATGCGGCCTGCACGCGCGCGCAAGATTTTGCGGATGCCGTGGTGCTGGCTGCCCCGCAAGATAAGGCAGGGCATGGTCTGCGCGAGGCGGTTATTCTATCGCCCAGCGGTTATGCCTTTGTGCCCAGCCTGCCACTATCGCGGTGATCGGCTAAGGTTTGGCATCTGCGAAAACCTCGGCCAACAGCGGTACCAGCCACGCCTCATCTTCCGCCGTAAAGGCAGCGGGGGTGTCGCTATCAATATCGAACACGCCCAAAAGCTGGCCCTTGGCGTTGAACACGGGCAGGACAAGTTCAGATTTCGTGCTGCTTGAGCAGGCAATATGGCCATCGAACGCCTCGACATCGGGCACGTTTTGCACCTGCCCCGTGCGCGCGCAGGCACCGCAGACGCCGCGCGAAAATGGAATGGTTAGGCAGCCGTGCCCGCCCTGATAGGGGCCGATTTTCAGAAGATCGGGCGCGACCACGCGGTAAAATCCCGTCCAATCGGCAAAGGGATGAGCGCGGTGCACCTCGCAGGCGATGGTTGCCATCAGGGCGATGGTATCATTCTCGCCCTGAGTTAGGGCGCGGATGTTTTGAACAAGCTCTTGCATGGATCACCTGTGTGCGATGATCTGGTGTCGCCGTTGCAGCCCAGCAGGTCAAGCCACAAGCGCGTGGGCAGGCAAGCGAAAGCGCAGATAATTCTGACCGCGAAAGCGCGCGTATTGCAAATCTTGCGCCAAACTGCGGATCAAAAACCAGCCAAAACCACCTTCGGGCAGATCATCCATCTGATCCAGCGCATAGGGTTTACCCTTTGGCAAATCATCGCTGGGCATGGGCGCGCCGCTGTCGGTAATGGTGCATTCCAACCCATTTTCACCCAAATCGATGGACACTTCGATGGCCCCAGACTGCGCAGCATAGGCATGTTCGACGATGTTATTCAGAACCTCGGCCATGACGATTTCGGCAGTGCCGCGCAGATCATCAGACAGGCAAGTCAGCGGCTCTTGCGCGAAAAGGCTGGCCAAACCGTGCCGCACGGCCAAAGCGTCAGCATGAGCAATCACATGGCTGGCTTGGCGACGAAAGCTTTGATGCAGTGTCATGCCCTAGCCCGCCTTGGCCAGACTGACAGGCAAATCACTGTGGATGGTGAACACAGTATCCATGCGCGTTAGGCGAAAAACCTTTTTCACCGTGTCGGTCAGCCCCGATAATTCCAGTTTTTGCGCAGGGCCAAGCCCCTTCATCGCGGCCACAATCGCGCCCAAGCCCGAACTGTCGATAAAGGCCACCTGCGCCAAATCCAGCACAACGCGCGGCGCTCCAGTTTGCGTCAACTGACGCATCTGATCTTTGAACTGAATGGCGCTGGCCGCATCGATACGGTCTTGATCAACGCGGATCACCAAGGCATCGCCCATGTGCTGTGCAACAACTTTCATACCAAACCCCCAATATCTTGGACATAGGGGCAGTTTTGCGCATAAAGGTTATTAGGCGGTAACTTGACGCCAGATTTCGGCGATTAATTTAGGTGGAATTGTAACGGATAACGCCCGTCCTCAAAATCGCCAAAAAGATCAACCAGATCGGGGTGATCGACGGGGCCGTGTTCATCATCGGGAACTAGGTTCTGCTCGGACACGTAGGCGACGTAGTGGCTTTTGCCGTTTTCGGCCAGCAGGTGGTAAAAGGGCTGGTCGCGCGATGGGCGGCTGTCTTTGGGGATTTGGCGGTACCATTCTTCGGTGTTGGAAAACAGCGCGTCCACATCGAACACAACGCCGCGGAAATCGTGCTTGCGGTGCCGCACGACCTGTCCGATATGATATTTTGCCGCAGACTTTAGCATAGCGGGCTCCCTTAACCGATTAGTAACCTGCCCGAATGGCACTGTCTATCGTCGTGCGCAGCCATTTTGGAAACAATCTGTGTGCAATTTCGCCGCGATTTGGCCTATTTTGTGCCACCATCGCGCAAGGGTGATTTGCATTTTGTGCCGTTTGGGGTAAGCTGTGACAAAATAAAAAGCGAGGGGCATATGAGCAGACTTCTTCGCGCCATTTTGTTGCTGACGGCCCTCGCATCTTGTGGGGGTAGCAACTATTCGGCGCCGCGTAATTTGGATAACGCCTGTTCGATCATTCAGCAGCGGCCAAGCTATATGAAGGCCATGGTCGCGACTGAGCGGCGCTGGGGCGTGCCTGTGGCCGTGCAAATGGCGGCGATCTATCAAGAATCGAAATTTATTGGCAATGCCAAAACCCCACACCGCTATGCGCTGGGAATCATCCCGATGGGGCGGCAATCATCGGCCTATGGCTATGCCCAAGCGTTGGATGGCACATGGGATGAATACCGCCGCGATCAGCGCCGTTATGGCGCGCGCCGCGACCGTATTTCCGACGCCACCGATTTCATGGGCTGGTATATGCATGAAAGCTATGAGCGCCTGGGCATTCCCAAAAATGACGTGCAATTGCAATATCTTGCATATCACGAAGGCCGCACTGGTTTTGCCAAGGGCAGCTATCGCGGCAAGAACTGGCTGATGGAAATTGCGGGCGAATTGCAGGGCCGCGCGCTGATGTATCACCAACAGTTGCAGACCTGCCGCTAAGGGGTTTTGGGTTTACTGCGCCTGCTCGCGCTTGCGCAGTTCAGACTCGATGGCGAATTGCGATGCGGGATATTCCGCCCCAATTGTTAAATCGCCCAAAATCACAGTGGTGTTTTGGCCCAAATCATCGGTCACCACCCATTGCCGCAAGGTCACGGGCGCGGGGGTGAACAGCAGCGCAATGCTGCCAAATTCGGGCTTTTCAGGATCGGTCGCAATCACCTGCGTGGCCGCCTGCACCTCGTCATGGGCCAGAACCATTCCGGGGCGGGTCAGGTCAATATTCGCATCCAAAATCAGGCTAAGGGGCGTGCGCGACAGCGGGTATTGTTCGGGCGGCTGGTTGGATTTGTCATCAAAAATCGCGACCGTCCCGCCAGAGGTAAGAACAAGGCTGGCATCGGGCGGATCATATTCAAACCGCATCCGTCCCGGGCGCTGGATAAAGATGCGTCCCGTGGAAATTGTGTCATCCGAATTGATCTGCGTAAACGTTGCTTCGGCGGTGGTCATGGAGTTGAGGTAGGCCGACATCTCGGCCAGCGGAATTTTTTCCGCTACGGCAGGCAAAGCGGCGGCGATCAGGGCAAGCGGGGCCAATAGGGCGGTGCGTAAGGTCATGGGGTGAGTATAGGGGATTTGGGGGCGGGATGCATCCCCAAAGGGATCACAAATGGGCGAGCAATTACAAGCGATTGGGTAGCAGTACATAGACCGCAAATGCACGCCGATCAGCAATTGGGGCCGATTTCAACGCAGCAACTGCCAAGCGCGCAGTTGCGAGCAATGCCATAACCTCCAACTTTGAAAAATTCATAGATGAATCAGGATTGTAATCCGCTCTGTGTCTTTCCTCTTGCAGACTTATGAAAGAGTTTGCGAAATCTTTGATTTCTTGCGGGAAACTCATACTTCTTGCTGCCTGGCAACTGGATTTTGCTTTTTTGTGGTCCAAAGATCGGTAGGTTTGAAACCAAGCTCTATCTGGCCGAGTTCCAGAGGTGCCAACCAAACAATTCGCGTTCGACTCGCAAAGCGCATGAAAAACTGCATAGTAAGATGCCGATACGCTTCTACGAAGGTTGGCCTGCTTAGGGCGTAAAGGAGATAACCTTGCCAAGTGCTCTGCTTGATTCAACAGGTCTTTTGGCTTCATGCAGCCGCCTCTGGCACTTCTTCACTTGAAGGATATGTCAACAATGGAAATCGATTATCGTTTTGATTTGCCATTACGTCTCTCACCACTCCAGTGGCTGAAAACAGTTTTTTTGGCTCTACTGCGGGGCCGCTGTGGTCGACAACTACGCGCAACCGCAAAACTGGATCTCCGTCAGAATCGAATTCGTCTGCGGTTAGAATACGAACAATACGGCATGGCGAAAGATGTTCTTTGAGTGCACGAAATAATGGATCATTCGGGTCTAGCTTTTCCATTTTGCACTCTCCATCAAGATAGCAACAGCTTACCTTGTTTCGAAGACTTTTCAAACCCCTAAGCCTCTGGCAGCAAAATCTCGCGTTTGCCCACATGGTTCGCGGTGGTGACAACCAGATTTTCCTCCATCTGTTCCACCAACCTTGCCGCTTTGTTATACCCAATCCCCAACTTCCGCTGGATATACGATGTCGAGCATTTGCGGTCTTTGGCCACAATCGCCACGGCTTGATCGTACAGCGCGTCATCCGACCCTTCGCCGCCTAGGCCAAGCATCGCATCCACATCGCCGCCCTCTTCATCGCGGGTTTCCACCACGCCCGACACATAGGTTGGGGGCCCATAAGATTTCAGATGGTTGACGATTTCTTCAACCTCTTCGTCCGACACGAACGGCCCGTGAATACGGCTTATGCGCCCGCCGCCTGCCATGAATAGCATATCGCCCATGCCCAGCAGTTGTTCGGCACCCTGTTCGCCCAAAATGGTGCGGCTGTCGATTTTGCTGGTAACTTGGAACGAAATACGGGTGGGGAAGTTCGCCTTAATCGTGCCCGTAATCACATCGACCGAGGGGCGCTGCGTGGCCATAATCAGATGGATGCCCGAAGCCCGCGCCATTTGCGCAAGGCGTTGAATGCAGGCTTCAATTTCTTTGCCTGCCACCATCATCAGATCGGCCATCTCGTCGACAACAACCACGATATAGGGCAGAACAATGGGCTGGAATTCTTCAGTTTCAAACACAGGCTCGCCCGTGTTTTCATCAAAGCCCG
>JAIXVS010000253.1 GCA_027482795.1 Rhodobacter sp. | reverse complement strand
ATGGGCTTGCCTATGGCACGCTGCCTGTGGTGGCGGCGGTGGGGGGGCTGGCGGATACGGTCATCCATGCATCCCCCGCCGCGCTGTCGGCTGGCGTGGCGACGGGTGTGGTGTTTCACCCTGTGGATATAATTGGCTTTGCGGGGGCGCTGCGCCAAGCGTTGCGGCTGTACCAAGATGCGCCGACATGGGCCAAAATGCAGCGGCATGCAATGGCATCAGATTTGGGCTGGGGCCGCGCAGCCGCCCAATATGCTGCGCTGTATCAAAGGCTTAGCACGTGATCGCTGCCGTATCCCATGGCCCAATTTCCGAAGGGTTGCCCTATCCCATGGGGCCAAGCCTGCGCGCGGATGGGGTCAACTTTGCGGTGTTTTCCGCCCATGCCACGCAAGTTTTCCTGTGCCTGTTCGACCCATCGGGGCGGGTCGAGGCCCGAATACCCTTTGCCGCGCGCACGGGGGATATTTGGCATATGCATGTCGCAGGGCTGGCGGCGGGGCAGCTGTATGGGCTGCGCGCCGATGGGCCGCATCAACCCGAAAACGGCCATCGCTTCAACGTGAACAAGCTGCTGATCGACCCCTATACGCGGGGGCTTGCGGGGCGGCTGCGCTGGTCTGATACGCTCTATGGCTACCGCGCGGGGGCGGCCAAGGCTGATCTTGGTTTTGACACCCGCGATAGTGCCTTTGCCATGCCCAAATCGGTTGTGATGGATACGGGGTTTGATTGGCAGGGCGTAACCTCGCCCCGCCGCCCCATGTCAGATACCGTGATATACGAGGCGCATGTTAAGGCGCTGACCCATCTGCACCCCGAAATTCCGCCCAGCCTGCGCGGCACCTATGCTGGGCTGGCCCACCCCGCCACCATAGCGCATTTACAGCGCCTTGGGATCACGGCAATTGAATTGATGCCAATCCACGCCTTTGTTGATGACCGCTTTTTGGTGGACAAAGGGCTTACGAACCATTGGGGTTATAATACCATCGGGTTTTTCGCGCCAGAAGCGCGATACGCTGCCACAAACCGCCCCTTGGCCGAAGTGCAGGCCATGGTGCGCGAGATGCACCGCGCGGGGATCGAAGTGATTTTAGATGTGGTCTATAACCACAGCGCTGAAAGCGATCAGATGGGGCCAACGCTGGCCTTTCGGGGCCTCGACAACGCCAGTTACTACCGCCTTGCGGGGGGCGGGAGATATTATGCCAATGATACGGGCACGGGCAACGCCTTTGATGCGGCGCATCCCGCCACGCTGCGCATGGTGATGGATTCACTGCGCTTTTGGGTCAGCGAGGTGCATATCGACGGGTTCCGCTTTGATCTGGCATCGGTTTTGGGCCGCGAGGCGCATGGCTTTGATCCGCGCGGCGGCTTTTTTGATGCGCTGGCCCAAGAGCCTGTTCTGGCGGGGGTAAAGCTGATTGCAGAGCCTTGGGATATTGGGCCAGGCGGGTATCAATTGGGGGCATACCCAGCGCCCTTTGCCGAATGGAACGACCGCGCGCGCGACACGATCCGCCGCTTTTGGCGCGGTGATGCGGGTATGGTGCCAGACCTGACGCGCCGCCTTTTGGGCAGCGCCGATAAATTTCACCACTCCGCCCGCGCGCCGCAAGCCAGCGTAAACTTTGTCACCTCGCACGACGGGTTTACATTGGCCGATCTGGTGTCATATTCCGTCAAGCACAATCTTGCCAACGGTGAAGGCGGGCGCGATGGCCATGATGACAACCATTCCGACAATATGGGGCATGAGGGGCCAAGCGATGCGTTGGCCGCCGCCCGCGATTTGCGCAAGCGCAACCTTTTGGCCACGATGATGCTGGCCCAAGGGGTGCCGATGCTGCTGGCGGGCGATGAAATGGGCCATTCCCAAGGCGGCAATAATAATGCTTATGCGCAGGATAATGCAACAACATGGCTGGGCTGGCGCGCCGATGATCTGGCCGATTTTATCGCGCGCCTAACGGCCCTGCGGCGGGATCACCCAGTTCTGCGCCAAAAGCTGTTCTTGCACGGGGGCAATCGCGCCGATGGTCTTGCCGATGTGATTTGGCATTTGGCCAGTGGCGGCGCGCCCCAGCCTGCCGATTGGCACAGTGCCGATTTGCGCTGCATTGGTTTGGAATTGCGCATGTCGGCCGACGGCGCAGATGCGCCAGACGCGCTGTTTATCGTGCTGAATGCGGGCGGCGAGACGCCCCTAACCCTGCCCAGCACAGCGCCTGCTTGGGCGCTGATCCTAGATACCACGCGCCCAAAACTGTCCTACCAGCCGATTGTCGGCGCGCAAACCGCGCCTGCGGCATCTGTTCTTGTCTTTCAACCCTTGTCGATTGAGGCCACGCCATGACCGCCATTCCAACCACCGCCTTTACCGATCAGAAACCCGGCACATCGGGGCTGCGCAAGAAAACGCGGGTCTTTATGGGGCCGCATTATTTGGAAAACTTTGTGCAAGCCACGTTTGATGTGGTGGGGGCCAAGGGTAAGACATTTGTTTTGGGCGGGGATGGTCGGTTTTATAATGACCGCGCGGTGCAGATCATTTTGGCGATTGCGGCGGCCAATGGGGCGGCGCGGGTGATCGTGGGGCAGGGGGGGATATTATCGACCCCTGCCGCCAGCCATCTGATTAGGCTGAACAAAACCGATGGCGGGCTGATCTTGTCGGCCAGCCATAACCCAGGCGGGATTGATGAGGATTTTGGGATTAAGTTCAATATGCCCAATGGCGGGCCTGCGCCCGAATCTGTGACCGAAGCGATTTACCAGCGTACGCTTGCCTTAGGTGAATATCACAAACTGTCTGCGCCCGAGGTTGATTTATCGCGCCTTGGCCGCAGCCATGTGGAAAAGATGTTTGTCGATGTGATCGACCCCGTCAGCGATTATGCCGCCCTGATGGAAAGCCTGTTCGATTTTGATGCCATTCGCGCCATGTTCGCGCGCGGTTTTCGGATGCGGATGGACAGCATGTGCGCTGTGACTGGCCCCTATGCGGTGGAAATTCTGGAAAACCGCCTTGGTGCTGCGAAGGGCACGGTCACCCACGCCACGCCTTTGCCCGATTTTGGCGGGATGCACCCGGATCCAAACCCGACTTGGGCGCATGAATTAATGGGTGAAATGATGGGCCCCGATGCGCCCGATTTTGGTGCGGCATCCGATGGCGATGGGGATCGCAATATGGTGGTGGGGCGGGGGATTTATGTCTCGCCTTCCGACAGTTTGGCAGTGCTGGCGGCCAATGCGCATTTGGCCAAAGGCTATAAGGCGGGGCTAAAGGGCATCGCGCGGTCAATGCCGACATCGGCGGCGGTTGATCGTGTGGGCGCTGCCATGGGCCTGACCACCTATGAAACACCCACGGGGTGGAAGTTTTTTGGCAATTTGTTGGACGCAGGGTTTGCGACGATCTGCGGCGAGGAAAGCTTTGGCACGGGCAGCGATCATGTGCGCGAAAAAGACGGGCTTTGGGCGATATTGCTGTGGCTGAATATTCTGGCCGTGCGCGGCGGGTCGGTGGCCGAAATTCTGGCGCAGCATTGGGCCACATATGGGCGCAACTACTATTCGCGCCATGATTATGAGGCGATTGAAACCGCCCGCGCCGATGCCATGATGGAGACCTTGCGCGCCAAACTGCCAAACCTTGCGGGGCAAAAAGTGCAGGGCATGACCATCGCTGCGGCGGATGATTTTTCTTACACCGACCCCGTTGATGGCAGCATTTCCGCGCGCCAAGGGGTGCGCATTGTGTTCGACGGCGGCGCGCGTATTGTGCTGCGCCTGTCTGGCACGGGCACATCGGGGGCCACGCTGCGCCTGTATCTAGAACGCTATCAGGCGGGGCCAGAGGGGCTGGATATTCCTGTTCAAACGGCACTTGCACCCGTGATTGCCGCTGCCGAAGACATTGCCCAAATCACGGCAAATACGGGCCGCACTGCGCCTGATGTGATTTCCTAGGGGCTTATTCATTGCGCAGTGACCAGCGGTTTGCTATGCGGCGCACCCGCGCGGGGCGAGTGGCAATTTTTACAAATCATTCGCATAGTTGTCGCGGATCCGTCACATCCGCCCGCTACCCCATGGCGCATTAAACCCTAAACAGGAAGTCGCCATGAAAAATATTCTTGCCTCTGGCATCGTCGCTATGAGTGTTTTTGCAGCCACCAGCGCTGCCGCTCAGGACACGATCCGCTTTGCCTTTACCGACATTGATGGCCTAGAGGCCGTTCAGCGCGAAATGGGCCCTTTCAAAGACGCTTTTGAAGCCGCTTCTGGCCTGAAAGTAGAGTTTTTCCCAGTGTCTGGCCGCACCGTTGCTGTTGAAGCGATGGCTGCCGATCAGGTTGATTTCGTAATGACTGGCCCTGCTGAATACGTTGTGTTCAACGCCCGTCTGCAAGCCCAGCCCGTCGTGACGTGGGAACGCCCCGATTACTATTCGACCCTTGTTGTTTTGGACGCAAGCCCCGTGCAAACGCCCGCCGACCTGAAGGGCGCGAAGATTTCTTTTGGTGAAATCGGTTCCACCTCGCAGCACCTTGGCCCAGTCACCCTGCTGTCCGAAGCAGGTCTGGTCTACAGCACCGATTACGAGCCTGTTTTCCTGAACCGTAACGTGGCTGTCGAAGCTCTGATTGCTGGCGATATTGGTGCCATTGGTTTGAACCGCACCCACATCGAAAGCATCACCGAAAAGTTCCCCGATCAAAAGTTCCGTCAAATTGCCAAGGGCGTGACCTTGCCAAATGACGTGCTGCTGGCATCGGCAACCGTTAAGCCAGAAATCATTGAAATCGTTCGCAAAACCTTTGCTGAAAATGGCGATGCGCTGCTGGCTGCTGTCACCTCGACCGAAGAGAACGCCAAGTATATCGGCGGCAGCTTTGGCGCGACTGTGACCGACGCT
>JAIXVS010000083.1 GCA_027482795.1 Rhodobacter sp. | reverse complement strand
TTGCGGCCCGCTTGCGCGGCAATGCGCTGCGCGAGTTGGGGCTGCGCAAAGCCGGAACGCTGCGCGAGGTGTCCGCGCGGCTAGAAAGTAAATTCAACTCCGATACCGATCGGCGCAAAATGCAATTGCGGCTGCACTCCTCGCGCCTGCCAAACGCTTTGCAGCGGCTTTTGGCCGATGCAGGGCGCAAAACCGCCGAGGGGCGCAGTAAACTTTCGGGGCTAGAGGCGCGGCTGCATGCGGCCCCCCGCTTGCGGTTGGAACGTCTGGGGCAGCGGCTGGATGCGCTAGAGCGGATGCGCGCCACTTTGGGCCCAAACGAGACGCTGGCGCGCGGGTTTGCCATTGTGCGGGTGGAAGGCCGCGTGGTGACCAATGCCGCCGCTGCGCAAAGTGCTGGCGCGCTGGACATACAGTTCGCCGATGGACATGCGCAGATATCGACCGCAGGCGAGGGGCCAAAGCCCGCCGCCAAACCCAGCAAACCCATTATTGGGCAGGGGAGTTTGTTTTGATGCTAAGTGACGATTTTCAAGCTTTGCTCACGGACTGGATGATGAAAACCCTCGCCCGTCACGCGCCTAATGCGGGCCACCGCCCCATGTATGGGGGGCTTGTTTTTGAGCGCGAATTGGGGGTGCCAAAAACCTGCGTTTGCGGGATTTATGCCTATAGCGAGCATATCAGCATCGAGTTTACCCATGGTGCGGCATTGGACGACCCGATGGGCGTGCTAGAAGGCGCGGGCAAGCACCGCCGCCATATCAAGCTGCGCAGCATGGGCGATTTTTTGGCCAAGGATGTTGAAGGCTATATCGCGCGCGCCGTTTCGTTAGGGCAAGCACAATGAAACTTGGATACACTATCATTTATGTGGCTGATGTTTCGGTCACTGTGGCGTTTTACACTGCCGCCTTTGGCCTAACCTGCCGCTTTCAAACCCCCGAAGGCGATTATGCCGAAATGGAGACTGGCGGCGCAACCCTGTCATTTGCCCGCGATGATCTGGCGCAAAGCCACGGGTTTACCTATGCGCCCAACCGCCCCGATTTGCCCAGCGCGGGGATTGAAATTTGCTTGATCTGCGATGATGTGCAGGCCGCCTTTGACCGCGCCATCGCCGCAGGTGGGGCGGTTGCCGCATCGCCGCAGGTCAAGCCTTGGGGGCAAACGGTGGCCTATTTGCGCGATGTGAACGGCGTCTTGGTCGAACTTGCCACGCCTATTGGGTAGCGGCGAAAAGGAAGGGGGGCTGTGCGCCCCCCTCGCTGCGCTCACCCCCGCAGGATACTTGGAAAAAAGAGAAGCAATGGGCGCGTGTTAAACGGATAGCCACGGTTTTAAATGCGGGCGGATCGCGCTTTTCCAAACTGGCGGAAACAGCGCGATGGTGCAGGCAAGGGGCAGCGGCCATGGCAGTCGCGGGGCATCGGCGGCACTTGGCAGGCGGAGCGCGGGGTAGGGGCGGCTTGGGTGCGCGTGATGATCCGAATGGCGCGGGGCGCTTACCATCATGGCGCTGGAATACCAGTGCGGCGCGTTCCATGAATGGCGGTTTTGCACGGGTTCATATTTTCCGTTTGGCAGTTTGGCGCGCAGCAGGCCATAATGCTGCACGTAATCAGACAGCATCAATTGCGCTGTGGCCGACAGGGACAAAAGCACCCATATCGCCAGCCCCAGCATCCCGCCAAGGGCGAAAGCCAAGGCCAAGCTTGCCGTCGAAATTCCAATATAAACGGCGTAGGGGTGAATACCTTTCCTGCCCACCTTGCGCACGCGCAAATCGTTTTCGGCCCGCAAGCCGCGCGCAAAACTGCCCGCCCACGCGCGCAGAAAAAACGCATAAAATCCTTCGCCCGACCGCGCTGTATTTGGGTCTTGCGGGGTGGCGGCATGGGTGTGATGCACCAAGCGATGCGCGGATGTGTGATGACCGAAAAGCACCATCGAAAACATCACCGTGCCCAGTGCAAACAGCGCGCGCGGTGCGCGGTGGATCAATTCATGCGCGGCGGGGTTGCTGATTTGGCCCAGCCACAGCGACGCGCCCAGAAACAAACCGATTTTCTCGCTGGGCCGGGCCGTGCCTGCCAAATGCGCGACCAGCCATGGCAGCAGCACAATATGCAGCCCAGCCAGCGCGGCAAGCAGGGGATCGGCGGCAGGAAACTCGGCCCCTTCGGGCGCATCGCCCAGAAACAGGCCCGAATACCTGTCCATCATAGCGGCGAATAGGGTAATGGCGATAAACCCCGCCCATGCCAATGCGCCGCCCCAAACCATCCCCAGCGCCAGCAGAGCGGGGGGCAAAAGGGCGGCGAGGGTGAACAGCCAAAGGGGAATTGCACGAGACATGACGCAAATCTAGCAGACTGCGCGGGTAATGCCAGCGCGGCATAATGCGCAGGCTTGCGTGTGCTGTTGCAGTCGCCAGCATAGCGCAAGGGACATTGCCTGCCATATTGCCCTTAGCCCCGCGATTGACTAGCTAGGGATCAGCGCGGCGGTTGTGCCGCAAATTGGGAAAAACCATGTCCTTTTTCAACAAACTGCGCGAGCGGCTGACGCGATCATCAGGCAAAATTGGCGCGGGGCTGGACGATTTGGTTCTTGCGGAAAAGGGCCTGCTGGGCGGGCTTTTGGGCGGCGAGGCGCGCGCGGCCTTTGATGATGCCATGCTGGAAGCGCTGGAAGATGTGCTGATTTCCGCCGATATGGGGCCAGATACCGCCGCGCGGGTGGCCGCTAATGTGGCCGCTGGCCGCATGGGTAGGCGGGTGTCGGCACGCGAATTGCGCGGGTATTTGGCCGATGAAATCACCCGCATTATGACGCCAATTGCGCGGCCCATGCCAATTTATCCAAAGCGTCCGCAAGTGGTGCTTGTTGTGGGCGTGAACGGGTCGGGCAAAACCACCACCATTGGCAAGCTCGCCAGCCAGTTCAAAGCGGCAGGTAAATCGGTTGTTATCGCGGCGGGGGATACGTTCCGCGCTGCCGCGGTCGAGCAGTTGCAGGTTTGGGGAACGCGCGCAGGCGTGCCTGTTTTGACAGCGCCCGAAGGGTCTGATCCCGCATCCCTTGCCTTTTCCGCGATGGAGCGGGCCGAGGCAGATGACGCGGATTTGCTTCTTATCGACACCGCAGGCCGCCTGCAAAACCGCGCCGATTTGATGGAAGAACTGGCCAAAATCGTTCGTGTGATCCGCAAGAAAGATCCATCAGCACCGCATAATACCCTGCTGGTTTTGGATGGCAGCACGGGGCAAAATGCTGTGTCGCAGGTCGAGATTTTTCGCAAAATTGCCGATGTGTCAGGCCTGATTATGACCAAACTGGATGGCAGCGCCAAGGGCGGGGTTCTGGTATCGCTGGCCGACAAGTTTGGCCTGCCAATCCATGCCATTGGCGTGGGCGAGCAGATTGATGATCTATCCCCTTTTGATCCCGAAGAGTTTGCCCGCGCGCTGACAGGGGCGGAAGGCTAACGCATGTCCGCATGGCTTATCTCGCTGGAAGGCACCCCAGCGGGGCAGCATTTGGCCATGGCGCTTGCGCTGATGGCGGCGGTGCTGCACGCACTGTTTGGCGCGCTGCAAAAGGGGCGGTTTGACCCATGGGTCACGCGCGGGGCGATTGATGCCAATTACGCGCTGATCGCAGCCCCGATTGCGCTGTTTGTGGTGCCTTGGCCCGAGCCGTTTATGTGGCCAATTTTTGCGGGGATGGTGCTGATCCATGTCACCTACAAAGTGCTGCAAGCCATGGCGTATATGCGCGGGGCCTATACTGTGGTTTATCCCGTGGTGCGCGGAACGGGTCCATTGGTAACAGTTCTGATTGCGGGCGTTGTCTTTTCCGAAGTGTATGCGCCCCTGCAATGGGCAGGGGTGCTGCTGCTGTCGGGCGGTATATTGGGGCTGGCTGCCTATAACCTGCGCTTTTTGTCCGTGGGGCGTGACACGCTGATCCCCGCCCTTGGCTTTGCGCTGGCCACGGGGGTGATGGTGGCGGCTTATACCACCTATGACGCTTGGGGCATTCGCGCCACGGCAGACCCGTTTACCTTTCTGGCGTGGTTTTTCATGTTAGACGGCATCATTATGCCATTGGCCACCGCGGGCCGCATTCGCGCCTTGCCGCGTGCCGATTGGCCCGCGCTGGCCCGTTTGGGGTTTGGCGGGGCGATTGTGGCCTTTTTCAGCTTTGGCGCGGTGATGCTGGCCACAAGGCTGGACAAAGTGGGCGAGGCGGCGGTGCTGCGCGAAACCTCTACCGTATTTGCCGCGCTGATCGGCTGGGCGGTGCTGGGCGAAAAAGTGGGGCTTGCCCGCGCGGGCCTTATGGCGTTGATTGCCCTTGGCGCGGTGGTGATGGAATTTGGAGGCTGACATGAAAAAGCGAGAGTTGAACCCC
>JAIXVS010000052.1 GCA_027482795.1 Rhodobacter sp. | reverse complement strand
GCAATCACGGTCGAGGGCAAGCAATATGCCGTGCCGTTAGATACGCATCCGATTGTGCTGTATTACAACAAAGACCTTCTGGGCGCGGCAGGGATGCTGGATGAAAACGGTCTGCCCAAAGGCATGGACAGCGGCGCTAACTTTACGGCTACCTTGCAGGCGCTGAAAGATAACGGCGTTGCCTTCCCACTGGGTTCGGTCACGGCGGATGGCAATTTCATGTTCCGCACCATCTATTCGCTTGTCGGCCAACAGGGCGGCGAGTTGATGACAGACGGCGAATTCCTTGCGGGCGATAATGGCGACAAACTGGCCAATGCGCTGGGCGTTCTGGCGGGTTGGACAAAAGCAGGGCTGCAATCGACCTATACCGATTACCCCGCAACGGTTGCGCTGTTCACCAGCGGCGAAGCTGCCATGATGATCAACGGCGTTTGGGAAGTGCCCACAATGACCGACCTTGCCGCACAGGGCAAATTGTTCAACTGGGGCGCGGTTGAACTGCCTGTCATCTTTGACAAGCCGTCCACCTATGCCGACAGCCACGCCTTTGCACTGCCTGCAAACAAGGGCAAAGACATGACCCCCGAAAAGCGGGCAGCAGTCTTGACGGCGATTTCTTGGATTGAAAAGAATTCGCTGTTCTGGGCAACGGCAGGTCACATTCCCGCCTACGGCCCTGTGACGCAAACGGCCGAATATGCGGCGATGCAACCAAATGCGACCTATTCGTCGCTGACGGCCAACATGATCTTTGATCCAAAAACTCCGCTGGCGGGTGTTGCTGGGCCAATTTTCGATGTGATGTCGACCTACTTTGTACCAACGCTAAATGGCGAACTTGACCCTGCCGAGGCTGTGACCTCGATCAAGGAAGAGTTGAACGGCCTGTAATTCAGTGCCAACATGCGGGCCGCCCACTGCAATGGGCGGCCCCTTTGATCTGGGGGGGGACATGCTGATAAATCGCCGTAAAGATACGTTGATTGCCGTCGTTTTGGTTGCGCCATTTTTGGCGATTTATCTGTTGGTCTTCATCTGGCCCACCATGCAGATGTTTGGCATTTCATTCACCGATGCCCCGCTGATTGGGGATGGCAATTTTGTGGGCGTGGATAACTATGCCCGCCTTGATGGCGACCCGCGCTTTCGCACGGCTGCATGGAACACCGCCTATTTCGTGCTGCTGACAGTGCTGCCCGGAACGGTGGTGGCCTTGCTGATCGCGCTGGGCGTGTCACGCCTGAAAGGGCGCGCGCAAGCAGCCGTGCTGGCGCTGTTCTTTTTGCCCTATATTCTGCCCGTTTCGGTGGTGTACCTGATTTGGGATTGGGTGCTGAATTTTCAGTTTGGCATTTCGATGCATATTCTGGATTGGCTGGGCGTGGCCCGCGTGCCCATCACCAAAACGCGCGATTGGTTCATGCCTGCTATGGCGGTTGTCACCATTTGGTGGACGGCGGGCTTTTCAATACTGCTGTTTTTGGCGGGCCTGCGCGCCATTCCTGCGGAAATATACGAAGCGGCGGCGCTGGATAATGCCAGCCGCTGGACCGTGTTTCGCAAAATCACATGGCCGCTTTTGTATCCGATCACTTCGCTGGTGTTCACCATCCAATTGATTTCCCAGCTGAAAATCTTTGATCAGGTCTATTTATTTTCCCAAGGTGGGCGGCCAAACGACAATATGGTGCTGGTCTATTACGTCTTTCAACGCGCGTTTCAACAAGATCAGGGCGGGCGCGCTGCTGCTGTTGCGGTGACCTTGTTTATATTGGTTGTTGCCGTGTCGGTTTTGCAGTTTCAACTTTTGCGGCTATCTGGGGGGCGGCGATAATGGTGTCGGCACAATCACTGCGGCGGGTCAATTTCTGGGGTGGGGCCATTACGGCCCTGACCGTGGTTTTGGCGATTATCTGGGCCTTTCCGCTGTATTGGGGGGTCATCTCGTCACTTAAACCCGAGGATGAGGTGGTGCGCCCCTATATCGCGCTGTGGCCAGAAACGCTGACGTTTCAGCACTACATCCACGCCCTAACCGCCACGCAAATTGGCAATTGGTATATCAATTCGGTGGTCGTCGCTGTGGGGGTGACAGTGATTACAATCACCTCATCCATGCTGTGTGGCTATGCGCTGTCGCAACTGTCATTTCCAGGGCGCAAGCTGCTGTGGTGGGTGATTTTGGCCAGCTTTATGGTGCCCACGCAGGCGCTTATTATCAACCACTTCGTGCTGGTGGCGCAGCTGAACCTGTTGAACACATGGGCGGGCATTATGCTGCCGCAACTGATCCATCCCGTGATCATCATCGTCTACAAACAGTTTTTCGACCAAGTCCCGCGCGATTTCCGCGAGGCGGCGGTGATGGACAATGCGGGCGAATTTCGGATTTTGTCCAAGGTCTATTTGCCCATGAATTGGGGCGTGACAACGGCCTTGGCGATTGTCACCTTTATCTGGACATGGAACGCCTTTTTGTGGCCGTTCTTGTCCGTTACCCGCACCGAGATGATGACCATCACCGTGGGCATAACCCAAGTGAACGATGCGTTCGGGGTGTATTACGCGCGCGAGTTGGCGGCGGCAGTGCTGGCGGGGCTGCCCGTTGCGCTGGCGTACCTTTTGTTCCAACGCAAAGTGACCGAGGCGATTACCCTATCGGCTGGGATCAAGGGTTAAGGCAGTTTGATCTGATCGACGATACGAAAAGCAAAGCGGCGCTGTGTATCAGCGCCGCTTTTTTTCATGCCTTACAGCGCGGCGCGGCCTTGCCCGTCAAACATATGCAGGGCGGTTGTGTCAAAGCTCAGTTCCACCTTCTGCCCCGCCTGAACGGTGCTTTTGCCGCTGTCTTGGGCGATGATCTGGGTTCCATCGGCCATTTTCGCATAGACCAACGTGCGGTCGCCCAAACGCTCTACCACCGATGCGGTGGCGCTTGCCGTGCCGCCCTGCGCCACAATCGTCAGTGCTTCGGGACGAATGCCCAGCTCCCACGGGCCATCGCCTTTGGGGGCAGAGGGCAGCGGCAGCACCGTGCCATCACTCAGTTTTGCGGTGGGCTTATCCCCTGCACCTGTCAGGGCCACAGGCAGGAAATTCATCGCTGGCGATCCGATAAAGCCCGCCACAAAACGCGAAACAGGGCGGGTGTACACCTCCATCGGGGTGCCGACCTGTTCAATTTTGCAATTGTTCAAAACCACAATTCGGTTGGCCAAAGTCATCGCTTCGGTTTGATCGTGGGTGACGTAAATCATCGTGGTGCCCAGCCGTTGGTGCAATTCGGCCAGTTCAACGCGCGTGCGCACGCGCAGGCCAGCGTCAAGGTTCGACAGGGGTTCGTCAAACAAAAAGGCCTTGGGTTCTTTGACAATCGCGCGCCCAATTGCTACGCGTTGGCGCTGCCCACCCGACAACTCGGCAGGGCGGCGCGCCAGCAGCGCCTCCATTTCCAGCATCTTGGCGGCGTGCGCGACCCGTGTGTTGATGAGGTCTTGACCAAGGCCAATATTGTGCAGCCCAAACGCCATGTTTTCCGCAACCGTCATATGCGGGTATAGCGCATAGTTTTGAAACACCATTGCCAGATTGCGCTGCCCTGGTGGCAAATGTTCAGACCGCACCCCGCCAATGGTCAGCGCGCCATCATCAATGCTTTCCAACCCTGCAATCATGCGCAAAAGCGTGGTCTTACCCGACCCAGAGGGCCCCAGAAACACCACAAACTCGCCCTCTTGAATATCCAAGCTTACTGCGCGGATCACCTCGACCGCACCAAACTTTTTTGACACGCCGTCCAGACCAATTCCTGCCATTTTCGCCTCCCTTGCGTAGATAGCATCATAGTTTCGGGTATGTATCAATAGTCAAGGTTAAATTGCATGGGCCCAAACTTGCTGGCCAGTTTCGGGCATAGTCTGCCTAAGTTCCCTTACGTCACCTTGGCTGTTTGACGCGCGAAAGTAGCAGTTCGCGCGGCAAAATACCTTGCAGATGGCAAAGTGGCGCTTATGCTTGCCAAAATAACGCGCGGAAACAGCGCATTAAACATGGAGGTTACAATGAAGAAACATCTTTTGCTGTCTACCATTTTGTCACTGTCTTTGGCGGGTGCAGCCATTGCCGCGCCGCACCCCAAAACGGGCGAAGAGCTGGCCGAAAACCAAACCTATTCCTATTGGATGCTGGATGCGGTCAAATCGCTTGATCCGCAAATCGCTTCGTCTGTGGAAGATAGCGATGTGATCAAATCGCTGTTCGAAGGGCTTTATACCGAAGACACCAATGGCAGCCTCGTGCCTGCTGGCGCGCTTGAATATACGTTGTCGGATGACAAAACCACCTACACGTTCAAGCTGCGCCCAGAATCCAAATGGTCGAACGGCGATCCCGTTGTGGCGGGCGATTACGTTTACGCATGGCAGCGTTTGGCCGACCCTGCGACCGCGTCGGAATACGCTTGGTATATGGAATTGATGCAGGTGGTGAATGCCGCCGAGATTATCGCAGGCGAAAAGCCAGTGACCGACTTGGGCGTGACAGCGATTGATGATTACACGCTAGAGGTCAAAATTCTGGCCCCGCTGCCCTATTTCCCCAAAATGCTGACCCATTCGTCGACATTCCCCGCTCATAAAGCCACGATCGACGCCAAGGGCGCAGATTGGACGAAACCTGAAAATCTGGTCGGCAATGGCGCGTATCTGCTGAAAGAGCACATCGTTGGCGAAAAGGTTGTGATGGAAAAATCCCCAACCTATTGGGACGCGGCCAATGTGATTATGTCGCCGATCAACGCCTTGACTGTGAATGATGAAAACGCCGCCCTGACGCGCTATCAAGCGGGCGAATTGGATCGCACCACGGTGCCCGCAGGGCAGTATCCGCGCCTAAGCCAAGAATTCCCTGACGAGGCTGTTTCTACGCCCTATTCCTGTTCTTACACCTATATCTTTAACCTTGCCGAAGGTAAGGGCAACGAGGCGCTGAAAGATGTGCGTGTGCGCAAGGCGCTGTCCTATGCGCTGGACCGCGACATTATCGTGGACAACATTCTGCAAGGTGGCCAAAAGCCTGCCTATAACTGGACACATTGGGCGATGAACGGCTTTGTCATGCCCGAGATCGATTATTCCAATTGGACACAGGCCGAGCGTGACGAAAAGGCCGTCGCCCTGCTGGCCGAAGCGGGCTATGGCCCCGATAATCCACTGAAAATCACGCTGAACTATAACACGTCCGAAGCGCACCAAAAAATCGCCGTGGCCGTGCAGCAGTTGTGGAAACAAAAGCTGGGCGTCGAGTTGACCCCCAACAATTACGAATGGAAAGTGCACACCGACAAGATGACGGCGGGCGATTTTGAAATGGCCCGCTATGCGTGGTGCGCCGATTATAACGAAGCCTCCACCTTCCTTGATTTGTTTGCGTCCTATTCGGGCAACAACAATGGCAAATACAGCAACGCCGAATATGACACGCTGCTGAAAGACGCAAAAACGATGGACGATCCAAACCCGAACTACACCGCCGCCGAGGGTTTGCTGGCGGCCGATATGCCGATGATCCCGATCTACCACTATGCCAAAGTGGACATGATCAAGCCCGACATCAAAGGCCTGCCTGAAAACAACGTGATGCAGTCTTGGTACGCCAAAGACCTGTATCGCGTGAAGCAGTAACCAACCCCTTGCCAAGGCCAGCCCTGCGGGGATGGCCTTGGCGCATTTTATTGGGGGCAGGCGATGCTGACCTTTATCTTTAAGCGGGTGATGATTGCCATCCCAACGCTGCTGATCTTAATTATTCTG
>JAIXVS010000075.1 GCA_027482795.1 Rhodobacter sp. | reverse complement strand
TCGAAATGCACTTCGATTCGCTCGCGCGCTTCGGCACGCATCAGGTCGGCCACGCCCATCCAATGCTGAAACTCTTCGGGGGGAATCACCGACAAAACCTGCACCCCGCCCCCCGTTTTTGCCGCCCGCATCGCTGCGAATCGCATGGCATTCAGGCATTCACGGCTTTCGTCCAGTATGACCAGAAACTTCCGCATTTTATGGTCTCCTTCGCGGCAATCATGGCGGGGCGGGGCAGGATTGGCAAGCGAAACCCAAAAGAAAGCCCGCGCCGAGGGGAGGGGGCGCGGGCGGCCAAAAAGTCGCATCATGGCCAGTGTAGGACAGGTGCGCATAGCGTAACCGCAAGTTGTGACGGGTGTGTGACGTGGGCGTATTTGGTGCGCAATCATGGCGCGCTGCGCTGCCGTGCCGAACCCACGCGAGATGGTACAGAAAGGTGGAGCGCGCGGTGGATGGCATTGCGGTGCGGTGTTTGATGTCAAAGGCAGTGCGCGGCGGCACGCATTCTACCGCTCGCGCCCCCATCACCCACCACAGGGCCGCACCCTTCCTTGGGCGCGGATCTATGTTGAAATTGCGGATAGGCGCGCCGCTTGCTTACGTCAGATACGGCCGCAAGATCGCCATGGGATGGCTGCGCAGCGTCAACCGCATCGATATATAATCCTCTACCACCGCCTCGCCCTCACTCATCTGCGCAAACACAATATGCGGCTCGTGCGTCACTTCGCCGTCCAAATCCTGCGCGAACAGGGGCAGGGGGGCGTCGCCTGAAATGGCCTTGGCCGCCCATAGGGCGGCGCGGCGGTTCAGCCCAAGGGCGGCAAAGCAGTCCGCCTCGGCCAGACGGGCAATCACCCCCGCCCCCACGCCTGCCCGCCGCCAGACATCGCCCACCTCGGCGTATCCATTGCCGCGCGCGGCCACGATCCATTGCGATTCCTCCTCTCCCATCCCCTTAATTTGCCGAAACCCCAACCGCAGCGCCAGCCCTTCGGGGCGTTCTTCCATCACGCAATCCCAATGGCTGGCGTTGATGCAGGGGGGCAGCACCACAACCCCGTGCTGGCGCGCATCGCGGACAATTTGGGCGGGGGCGTAAAACCCCATCGGTTGGCTGTTCAGCAGCGCGCAGGCGAAAATGCCAGGCTGGTGGCGTTTGATATAGGCGCTGGCATAGACCAGAAAGGCAAAGCTGGCGGCATGGCTTTCGGGAAAGCCATAGGATCCAAACCCCTCAATCTGCGCAAAACACCGCGCGGCGAAATCGGCATCATAGCCATTCGCCTGCATCCCCGCCAAAAACCTGTCTTGAAATTCGGACACGCTCCCATGTTTCTTGAACGTCGCCAAAGACCTGCGCAAACGGTCTGCCTCATCGGGCGAAAACCCCGCGCCGATAATGGCAATCTGCATCGCCTGTTCCTGAAACAGCGGCACGCCAAGGGTTTTGCCCAGCACGGCCCCCAGGGCATCGGATGGGAAACTCACCTGTTCCTGCCCGTTCCTGCGCCGCAAATACGGATGCACCATATCGCCCTGAATAGGCCCTGGCCGAATGATCGCCACCTGTATCACCAGATCATAAAAGCAGCGCGGGCGCATACGGGGTAGAAAGTTCATCTGCGCGCGGCTTTCCACCTGAAACACGCCCAAACTGTCCGCCTTGCACAGCATTTCATATGTCGCAGGATCTTCGGGCGGCAGGGTGGCAAGGGTAAACCGCCCCGCGCCATGCTTATCCATCAAATCAAAGGCGCGGCGGATGCAGGACAGCATCCCCAGCGCCAGAATATCGACCTTTAGAATGCCCAAGGAATCAATATCATCCTTGTCCCAGCAAATCACCGTGCGATCCTCCATCGCGGCGTTTTCCACGGGGACAAGCTCGTCCAAACGCCCTTCGGTGATGATAAACCCGCCGACATGCTGCGACAGATGGCGCGGAAAGCCTTGGATTTCCTCGATCAATTCCATCGTCAGGCGCAGGCGTTTGTCCGCTGGGTCAAGGCCAATCTCGCGCAGCCGCGCTTCCTCCATGCCCTTAATCCGCCCAAACCCCCAAATCTGGCTGGACATGGCCGATAGCGTGTCTTCCGACAGGCCCATCACGCGCCCCACCTCGCGCACGGCGCGCTTGCCGCGATAGTGGATGACGGTCGCGCACAGCCCCGCGCGGTGGCGGCCATAGCGGGCATAGATGTGCTGGATCACCTCCTCGCGGCGTTCATGTTCAAAATCCACGTCGATATCGGGCGGCTCGCCCCGCGCTTCTGATATAAACCTCTCAAACACCATCGTGCCGATTTCGGGTGAAACGGACGTCACCCCCAGCGCATAGCACACCACCGAATTGGCCGCCGACCCGCGCCCTTGGCACAGGATGCCGCGCTGGCGGGCAAAGGCGACAATGTCGTGAACCGTCAGGAAATACGGCTCATACCCCATCTTGTTAATCAGCTTCAGCTCATGCGCCACCTGCGCGCGGGCCTTTGCGGGCACCCCATCAGGATAGCGCCATGCCAGCCCCGCTTCGGTCAACCGCGCCAAACGGGCAGGGGCAGTTTCGCCATTTGTCAGCTCGGACGGGTATTCATAGCGCAGCTCATCCAGTGAAAAGGTCAGGCTTTCGGCCAACTCCCCCGCCCTATCTACCGCCCCCTCATGCCCCGCAAACAGGCGGCGCATTTCCGCGTCAGACCGCAGGCGCTGTTCGGCATTGGGCAGGGCGCGGCGGCCCAGCTGTTCAATGCGCACCCCGTGGCGAATGGCGCACAGCACATCCGCCAACTTGCGCCGCGATCCGTGGTGCATCAAGGGGGCGGCACTGGCGATGGTTGGGATGTGCAGGCTTTCGGCCAGTGCGGCAAGGCGGGCAAAGCGCGGGCCGTCTTGGCCATCATAACGCGGGGCCATCATCAACTTGCAATGCGGGTTTGCCGCAATCAGCGCGCGCGCCGCCGCCTGCCAATCGGCCCCCCGCGCGGGGTGGATCAGCCACGCCATATCCCCCGCCCATTCCAGCAGGTCGGGCAAGTGCAACGCGCATTCCCCCTTCCCCGCCCGCCTGCGCCCCAACGTCAAAAGACGGCACAGGTTGCCCCAGCCTTTGCGATTTTGCGGCAGGGCAGTTGCGGTAAACCCATCCGCCAGCACAATCTTCGCCGCTGGAATCAGGCGAATACGCGGGCCGTCTCCAGCCTCTTTGGCATCCCGCCCGATTTCCCTTGCGCGGGTATGCGCCCGCACGATGCCAGCCACCGAGTTTACATCCGCAATCGCGATTCCCCCCATCCCCATCTCGCCTGCACGCATGACATAGTCCTCGGGATGCGACGCCCCGCGCAGGAAGGTGAAGTTCGATGTGATGGACAATTCGCAAAAGTTCATGGGGGGTATGGGGAATCATGTTAGAACAAAGTAAGAACAGGATAGCGCAGGATGGGGGGCTTGGGTAGGGCGGGGGGTATTGTTGCTGCCCCCCACCGCAATCCCCCTTGGCACGGCAATCAAGGCGCGCAGCCCCGCCGTGCTGTGCCCCGCTTCGGGGAGTTGACTGGCCCTTTGGTGGGATTGTGGAGGCAGGGGTATGCGCAATCTGTTGACAGACACCCACCGCGCCCGCACAGAGTGCAACTGCCGCTAAGGTTGAATGGCGCCACAGATAATGTTCAGAAAGGTCACAGAATGCAGAACACAAACGAAAGCGACTTGGCCCAAAACCGCCGCCAAGCGCCGCACAGCATGGCGAAATCACCCGCCCGTATCCTGCGGCGCGCTGCATTGATTTTCGCGGCTTTGGTGCCGCTAAGCGGAGCGATTACCGCCTGTACACAAGAAAAGGAGCCTGTTGTTGAAATGGTCGATGAGACAAAGCCTAGGGTCATGGCACCTGAAGGTGCAATCATTCCTGCTGGTTTGGACCGAATTAAAATGGGGATGAGCCAAGCGGAAGTATGGAAAATTTTATCCCCCCTGTATGACGTGAGACACTGGGGATCGGCGACGCCCGAGTTTCCAACGGGAGATTTCTTTAATTACGAGCAGGACGGAAAAATATTATATGGCGAGGTCATGTATCTCGGCACGTCAGTTCGTGATATTAGGTATGGGTATGAGGAAAGCTTCACTATTGAATAAAGCTTTCCGTCAAAAATAGCGCTCGGTAGAGTGCGTGCTGCCGCGCACTGCCTTTGACATCAAACAGCGCACTGCAAATGGCGCGTGACACCCGTCACCCTTTG
The DNA here is from genome assembly GCA_027482795.1 of Rhodobacter sp. Lineage (GTDB taxonomy): Bacteria > Pseudomonadota > Alphaproteobacteria > Rhodobacterales > Rhodobacteraceae > Cypionkella. Next base: position 2,172 of record JAIXVS010000075.1, on the reverse strand, counting down.
CGACAACCCACACAAACCGCACAACAATCCCACCACCGCGCGCGCCCCTTGCTGTATCATCTTGCGTGGGTTCGGCACGGCGGCGCAGTCAGTTCCACGTAGGGTGCGTGCTTGCACGCACCACTTCACAACCCCCAAACCGCCCAAAGGTGCGTGACATCACGCACCCTACCCGCTAGCAACCCTACCCCGCCACCTCCTCCACAGGCGCAGCCGCAATCGCGGCTTCTAAATCAACCGCCTGCTCACAATCCCCGCACAGATCCTTCAGCTTTGCCAAATTCGCCTTAGCCTCGTCCAGCCGTTTCAATTCCACAAACATCTCGCCTTGATATTCCAGCGCCCCCAGATGGTTGGGTTCCAGTTTCAGCGCCGTCTCATAGGCTTCCAATGCAGGGCCAGCCAGTTTCATGTTGCGGCTGGCGTATCCGAACAGGTTCCAGACATCGGCGTTCTCAGGCTCTGATACCGTCAGCACCGCCAGCAGCCGCTGGGCGGTGGGAAAATCGCCCGCGTCAATCGCCGCCTGCGCCTCGGCGAATGTCGGAACTGCCTCGGCCTCGGGCGTTGCCGTATCTGCGGCCCATGCGCCGCTTGCCACCACTACAAAAATCGCCGCCCAAATTGCTGCCGCTTTCATCGCGCCCTCCTGAAAATTGTTTATCCAATCATAACACCGCGCGCGGCCTTTCGCCATACACCTGTAGGGACGGATGCAATACGCATAACATACGGATGCCATACGCTTGCCATACGCAGGCCAGCCCTGCCAATCCTGCCCATTCAGCCCATTCAGCCCATTCAGCCCGCGCATCATTTTCGCGTGATCGCACCCTGCCGCTGGATAATTCTGCCGCAATCGGGCAAACCATGGGCAAAGGAGCGTTCATGGACATAGCCGCCACAGCCCAAGCCATCCAGTTAGGCGAGCGCCGCGCGCTGGCCCGTGCCATCACGCTGGTTGAAAGCGCGCGGGCAGATCACCGCGCGCAGGCGTTAGAGTTATTGGCGCAATTACCTAAGGAAAAACAAGCGCTTAGGATAGGTCTGTCTGGCACGCCGGGCGTGGGGAAATCCACCTTTATTGAATCCTTTGGGTTGATGCTGATCGCGCAAGGCCTGCGTGTTGCAGTGCTGGCGGTTGACCCGTCGTCGGCGCGGTCTGGCGGTTCGATCCTTGGTGATAAAACACGGATGGAGCAACTTGCCCGCGCGCCGGCCGCTTTTATCCGCCCCTCGCCCAGTCAGGCGCAAATGGGCGGTGTGGCAAGGCGCTCGCGCGAGGCGGTGGCCCTGTGCGAGGCCGCTGGCTATGATGTTGTTTTAATTGAAACAGTTGGCGTTGGGCAGTCTGAAACTGTCGTCGCGCAGATCAGCGATTTGTTCGTTTTGCTGCTGGCCCCTGCGGGCGGAGACGAGCTGCAAGGCGTCAAACGCGGCATTATGGAGATGGCAGACCTGATTCTGGTCAACAAAGCCGATGGCGATTTGGCCGCCGCCGCCCAACGCACCCGCGCCGATTATGCAGGGGCCTTGCACCTGCTGCGCCGCCGCCCGCAAGACCCCGAAGGATACCCTTTGGCCATGACCGTTTCAGCCTATACGCAGGCGGGGCTGGATGAGGCTTGGGCGAAAATGCAGGCGCTTGCCGCATGGCGGCGCGAACATGGCCATTGGGATACGGCCCGCGCAGCGCAGGCAAAGCATTGGTTTTTAGAGGAAATTCGCCAAAATCTGCTGGCCAGCCTAACCGCCGAGCCTATGCGCGGCATTTTGAACGGCCTTGGCGACCAAGTGGCGCGCGGCGATCTGCGCCCCGAAGTCGCCGCCGCCCGCGCGCTGGCTGCAATGGGGCGTGATGGGGGTGCGTGAAGGGCGCGAATTGCACAATTTTCGCGCCGCTTTCACTTGACGCCGGGCAGCTTTGGCCGTATCAGCCCCCAATCGAATTTGGCCGCCGCCCTTTGCGGTGGCCTTGTGTTTTAGAAAACAAGGAACACGACCATGTCGCGCGTCTGTGAACTTACTGGCAAGGGCCCAATGTCTGGCAACACTGTCAGCCATGCCAACAACAAAAGCCGTCGTCGCTTTTTGCCGAACCTGAATCAGGTCACGTTGATTTCTGACGTGCTGGGCCGTTCGTTCAGCCTGCGCATTTCGGCCGCTGGCCTG
>JAIXVS010000300.1 GCA_027482795.1 Rhodobacter sp. | reverse complement strand
TTCTGCCTGATCTTTGCGTGGAACGAATACGCCTTTGCGGTGCTGCTGACCTCTGGCACCGCGCAAACCGCGCCGCCCTTTATCCCCACCATTATCGGCGCGGGGGGCAAGGATTGGCCCGCCGTGGCCGCTGGCGCAACTCTGTTCCTGCTGCCGATCATGGTGTTCACAATCTTGCTGCGCAAACATCTGCTGCGGGGCATTACATTTGGGGCGGTGCGCAAATGACCAACTTTATCAAAGGCTTGCTGCGGCTGCGCCGTGGCCCTTGGGAAATGCTGGCCACAATCCTAATTGCGCTGGGTGTGTTTATGCTGATGCAACCCTTTGCCTTGGTGCTATTTACCTATTCCTTCATCGTGACGCTGATCGGAACAGTCATGTTCATCATCGTCAGCCATTTTCCGGAGTAATCAGGTGGCACAGATCATCATCAAAAACCTGCGCAAGGAATTTGGGGCCTTTACCGCCGTGCAATCGTCCAGCTTTACGATTGAGGATGGCGAGTTTTTCATGCTGCTGGGCCCTTCGGGCTGCGGCAAAACCACCACCTTGCGCATGATTGCTGGGCTAGAACTACCCACCTCGGGCGAAATTTACATCGACGGGGCCGAGGTCAGCCAAAAGCCAGCCAGCCAGCGCGACATTGCCTTTGTGTTCCAAATGTTTGCGCTATACCCGCATATGAACGTGCGCAAAAACATCTCCTACCCGCTTGTCAGCCAAGGTATGCCCAGCGCGCAAGTGCGCGCAAAAGTCGCCGAAGTGGCCGAGATTTTGGGCATCACCGCCCTTCTGGATAAACCCGTCAGCGGCCTGTCGGGCGGGGATCGTCAACGCGTCGCCCTTGGCCGCGCCATCGTGCGCGATCCTTCGTGTTTTCTGATGGACGAACCCCTTGGCGCACTGGATGCCGAGTTTCGCGAACATATGGCGCTGGAACTGCGCGCCTTGCACGACCGCATGGGCGCAACCACAGTTTACGTCACGCACGATCAGCTAGAGGCGATGCAGATGGGCGATAAGATTGTGGTCATGAACCACGGCGTTGTCGAACAATTCGGCAAGCCGCAAGATATTTATGACTGGCCCGCCACCACCTTTGTGGCCAAATTCATCGGCTCGCCCGCGATGAACCTGCTGGAATTCAATGATATGGCGGGCAATGGGGCCACATCGGTGCGCCTGCATGACACCGCCATCGAGGTGCCCGAAATTCTGACAGGCACCAATGGCCAGCTTACCTTTGGGGTGCGCCCCGAACATGTGCATTTGGATGATGCCGCAGGCTATCGCGGGCGGATCGTGGCCAGCGAATATCTGGGCACAACCCAGATCATCACGCTGGATACGCAGCTTGGCGCGGTGAAGGCCCGCATCAAAGCAGATGTCGCGGTGCGCATCGGCGATACCACGGGCTTGCGCTTTGACTCTCGGTCCATCTCGTTGTTTGGGGCCAACGGCCATGCGCTTGTATCAAAAGCAAATCAAAAGGTGCTGAACCATGGCTGACGTGCTTTTGCAAAATGTCTTCAAATCCTTTGGCGCGATGGCGGCCTTGCAAGACGTATCCCTCACCATTCCTGACGGCGCTTTTGTGGTGCTGCTGGGGCCCACAGGGGCAGGCAAAACCACCATTTTGCGCATGGTGGCGGGGCTGGACGTGCCAGACAGTGGCAGCGTGCATATCGGCGGGCAGCCGATGCAGGGCTTTACCCCCGCGCAGCGCAATGTGGCGATGGTGTTTCAGCAATACTCGCTGTACCCGCACCTAACGGTGCGCGAGAATATGGAATTTCCCCTTAAATCCCCCTTGCTGAAAACCCCGCGCGCCGAGATTGACCGCAAAGTAGCCGAAGTCGCCAATACCCTGCAAATCGCGCATAAGCTGGATAACAAAGCAATTGCCCTGTCAGGCGGCGAGATGCAGCGCGTGTCTATTGGCCGCGCTTTGGTGCGCAATCCATCGGTGTATCTGATGGATGAACCGCTCAGCAGTTTGGATGCAAAGTTGCGGGCCGATTTGCGGGTCGAGATGAAAAGCATTCAGGCCAATTTGGGGGCCACGTTTTTGTACGTGACCCATGACCAGATCGAGGCGATGACCATGGCCACCCATGTCGGCGTGCTGGACAAGGGCAAGCTGGTGCAATTTGGCACCCCGCGCGAAATTTACGAACAGCCCGTCAGCATCTATGCCGCAGGCAGGCTGGGCCAGCCGCATATCAATATCCTGCCCGCCGATCTGTTTGGCCCCGCGCCACGCGGCGCTGCCTTTATCGGCCTGCGCCCCGAACAGATTACGCAGGGCAAGGGGCAAGACAGCATTGTCAAACGGGTCGAGCATTTGGGCGATCAAACCCGTTTGCATTTATCCTTCCATAACCACGATCTGATCACCGTCACAGATGCGCATACAGCGCTGAAATCTGGCGACATCGTAAAAATCCAACCGCACAATGCGTTCTACTTTGGCGCAGATGGCGGGCGTATCGTTTAAGGACACTCAGATGACCCAATTCATGAACAAACGCGAAAACATCGTCACCGAAGCGATTGACGGCACCCTGATGGCCAGCGCAGGACGTCTGGTGCGCCTTGACGGGTATCCCCATATCCGCGTTGTGATGCGCAGCGATTGGGACAAAAGCAAAGTCGCCATCGTATCGGGGGGCGGTTCGGGGCACGAACCTGCCCATGCAGGTTTTGTGGGCGCTGGAATGCTCACCGCCGCCGTCTGCGGCGATGTCTTTGCCTCACCTTCGGTTGATGCGGTTTTGGCGGGTATTCTGGCCACAACGGGGCCTGCGGGATGTTTGCTGGTGGTCAAAAACTACACGGGTGACAGGCTGAACTTTGGCCTTGCGGCCGAACGCGCGCGCGCCTTTGGCCTAAAGGTTGATATGGTGATTGTTGACGACGACATCGCCCTGCCCAACCTGCCGCAATCGCGCGGATTGGCGGGCACGCTGTTTGTCCACAAGGTTGCAGGCTATCTGGCCGAGGCGGGGGCCGATCTGGCAACCGTCACTGCCGCCGCGCAAAAGGTGATTGCGGGCACAAAATCTATCGGCATGTCGCTGGACACTTGTACCGTGCCAGGATCGGCCAAAGAAAGCCGCATTCCCCAAGGCAAGGCCGAACTTGGCCTTGGCATTCATGGCGAGCCGGGTGTCGAACAGATCAACTTCACCAGCGCCGAACAGGCCATGGCGGCCATGGTTGAAAAACTGCAAGCGGTCACCGAAGACACGCCTTACGTTGCGCTACTGAACAATCTGGGCGCAGCATCGGTGCTGGAAATGTCGGTGCTCAGCTATGAATTGCTGCGGTCAGACTTGGGGCGCAAAATTCGCTTTATCGTTGGGCCTGCCGCGATGATGACATCGCTGGATATGCGCGGCGTGTCCATTTCGCTGTGCCCGCTGACGCGCGACATTGAAACGGCCCTGCAAGCGCCCGTTGATCTGGCGGCATGGCCGGGCTGCATGGCTGTGGCTGCGCCCAAAACCGTGGCGCTGCCCGATG
>JAIXVS010000125.1 GCA_027482795.1 Rhodobacter sp. | reverse complement strand
GGCCAGATCATCTGCATCGCCGATGAGAAAACCGCTGCCGAGCGCGATGCCAAGATGATCGCCGATTTGGCCGCGCGGCAGGGCAAACCCGTGCCCACCGACATTTGCCAATTGGGGCGCGGCGCGTGGTGCAGCGACAGCGCCCACGCGGGGGAATTGTCGGTGCAGGGTATTGTCGAAGCGGGCGGCAAGCGCGGGCGGTTCGACCAAGTGGTCGGCCAAGGTTGGGTGCTGTTTGGCTATGGCGAAAACCCTGCCGAAGCGCTGACCGAAGCCCAGCGCGCGCGCCTTGCCCAGATTGAAGCCCTCACGATCAAGCTGGGGCCAAAGGGCAGCGGGGCCGATGTGATCGACGCCGAAGGCACGTTCAAGGCATGGCTTGACCAGATCGGCGCGCGTTATGTCCTGATCCGCCCCGATTTCTATGTGGCCCTGACGGCGGGCGATGCCGCAAGCCTGCGCACCCGCTTTGACACCGTGATGCAGGCCCTGCATCTGACCGATCTGCCACAAATGGCGGCCGAATGATGCGCGCCTTCGAGGCCAATTTTAACCCTGCCCGTATCATTTTCGGGCAGGGCACCTCGGCCCAAATTGGGGACGAAGTTGCGCGGCTGGGATGCAAACGCGCGCTGGTGCTGTCGACCCCATTTCAAGAGGGTGACGCGCAGGCCTTGGCACAGCGTTTGGGCGACAAGGCCGCGGGCGTTTTCGCTGGCGCGGCAATGCACACCCCCACTGATGTGACGCAGCGCGCTGTGGCCGCGTTTCATGCCGCTGGCGCAGATTGCACGATTGCGCTGGGCGGCGGGTCGACCATTGGGCTGGGCAAGGCCATCGCCAACCGCCTTGATTGCCCGCAGCTGGTGATTGCCACCACCTATGCGGGGTCGGAAGTAACCCCCATTTTGGGCGAAACCGAAAACGGGCTTAAAACCACCCAGCGCGGGCCAAAGATTTTGCCCGAAGTGGTGATTTATGACCCCGACCTTACCCTTGGCCTGCCTGTGGGGATGAGCGTCACTTCGGGCCTGAACGCCATCGCCCATGCGGTCGAGGCGCTGTATGCGAAAGACCGCAACCCCGTCACCGCCCTGCAAGCGGTTGAAGGGATCCGCGCCCTGCACACAGCGCTGCCGTTGATTGTGGCCACCCCCCGCGACACCGATGCGCGGGGCCTTGCCCTTTATGGATCGTGGCTGTGCGGCACGGTTTTGGGCACGGTCGGCATGGCGCTGCATCACAAGCTTTGCCACACTTTGGGCGGGTCGTTCGATATGCCCCATGCCGAAACCCACGCCGTGCTTATCCCGCACACCGCCGCCTATAACGCCGATGCCGCCGCAGATGACCTTGCCCCCGCAGCTGCGCTGTTTGGCAGCACTATCGGCACGGGGCTGTGGGATTTCGCCAAATCGCTGGGCGCGCCGATGTCGCTGCAAAGCCTTGGCATGAAAGAGGCCGATTTAGACCGCGCGGCAGATATTGCCGTGCAAAACCCCTATTGGAACCCCCGCCCGATTGAACGCAGCGCCATCCGCGCGCTGTTGCAATCGGCATGGGCTGGCATGCGGCCAGAATAAGGAGCGCGATATGACAAGTTTCCTCAGCGAAGATAATTCCGTCAAGGCCGTGCTGGATCGCATTGATCCCGCCACCTGCCCCCCTCGATTTGCCGAAATTATGACGGCGCTGGTGGGCCACCTGCACGCCTTTGTCAAAGACGTGTCGCTGACCACCGAAGAATGGGAAATCGCCATCGATTTCCTGACCCGCACGGGCCAAAAATGCAGCGCCGAGCGGCAAGAGTTTATTCTGCTGTCCGATACGTTGGGTGTGTCGATGCTGGTCGATGCCATCAACAACCGCCGCGATGCCCGCGCCACAGCCAACACCGTGCTTGGCCCATTCCACGTTGCAGGCGCACCCGAACTGGCGATGGGGGCGAATATCTCGCTGGATGGTAAGGGCGAGACCTGCCGTTTCATCGGCCGCGTTTTGGACCTAAACGGCGCGCCGATTGCAGGGGCGCGGCTGGATGTGTGGTCGGACAATGACGAAGGCTTTTACGATGTGCAGCAGCCAGGCATTCAGCCCAAATGGAACAATCGCGGGATTTTCACCACAGGCGCGGATGGGGTCTATGACTTTATCGGGATCAAACCCGTGTCTTACCCCGTGCCCGTCGATGGGCCAGCGGGCGAGATGCTGACGGGCATGGGCCGCCATCCCTTCCGCCCTGCGCATACACATTTGATCGTCACTGCGCAGGGCTATCACAAACTGGTCACGCATATCTTTGTGGGCGATGACCCCTATATCCAAAGCGACGCGGTCTTTGGCGTGAAAGAATCGTTGATCGCGCCGTTCGAACCCTGCACCGATGGGCAAACCGCATGGCAATGCCCGTTTGATATTGTTTTGGCACCAAAATCAGCATGATTGACAGAATGTCGCGGGTTTGTTCAATATAAGATACTATGTATCGCTTAATGGGACAGGGAGAGTCGCATTGGCGCAAGCGAAATGATCGGATGGGCGATCGCATAATGGGAGGAGAGACGACGATGACCAAACACTTTATGAACAGACGTGCCGTTTTGGCGGGGGGGGCCTCGCTGTTGGCGGCTCCTGCGATTTTGACGGCCAGCCGCGCCTCGGCGCAAAGCGCCACGTTTAAAATCGGTTTTGTGAACCCCGCCACGGGGCCACTCGCCGGTTTTGGTGAGGCGGATCAGTATATCATGGACGCCGCACGCGCTGCGATGGGCGGGCTCACCAACAACGGCGCACCCGTTCAGGTGGAAATCATCTACAAGGACACGCAGTCCAACTCTAACCGCGCGGCGGAAGTGGCGGTTGAACTGATTGAAAGCGATGGCGTGGATCTGATTGTCGCCTCTGGCGCGCCAGACACCACCAACCCCGTGGCCGACCAGTGCGAATTGAACGAGATGCCCTGCATCACCACGGTCGCCCCTTGGCAGCCCTATTTCTTTGGCCGCAACGGCAACCCCGCAACTGGCTTTGACTACAGCTATCACTTCTTCTGGGGTCTGGAAGACGTGATTGCGAACTTCCTAAATATGTGGGATTCCACTGGGATTACCGCCAAGAATGTGGCGGGTCTGTTCCCCAACGACGCGGATGGCAACGCTTGGGGCGACCCAGAACTGGGCCTGCCCAAGCCATTAGCAGGGCGCGGCTATACCGTGATCGATCCCGGCCGCTATCAGGTGATGAACAACGATTTTTCCAGCCAAATCGCCGCGTTCAAAGAGGCAGGCTGCGAGATTGTCACGGGCAACATGATCCCACCAGATTTCGCAACTTTCTGGAGCCAAGCCGCCCAACAAGGCTTTAACCCCAAGGTCGTGACCATTGGCAAAGCGCTGCTCTTCCCCAGCGTGATCGAAAGCCTTGGCGCGCGCGGCGATGGTTTGACCAGCGAAATCTGGTGGTCGCCCTCGCATCCATTCACATCCAGCCTGACAGGCGAAACCGCAGCGCAACTGGCCGAAGGATATGTCAAGTCGACAGGCCGCGCATGGACGCAGCCCATCGGCTTTATCCACGGCCTGTTTGAAATTGCCGCCGATGTCATCAAACGCACCGAGGCGCTGGACGATAGCGCAGCAGTCGTGGCCGCACTTGCAGCCACAGATATGGACACCATCGTCGGCAAAATCGCGTGGAATGGCGGCGCTACGAACCCCGTCAAAAACGTCGTGCGCACGCCGCTGGTTGGCGGTCAATGGCAGATGAAAGATGGCAAGCCTGATCTGGTGATCACCTCGAACAAAGAAGCCACCAACATCCCCGTTGGCGGCGAGATGAAACTGATCGGCTAGACCTTTAGCACAAAGGAGGGCGGGCGGCATGTGCTGCCCGCCATACCATCATGAGCCTACTTGACCTAAAAGACCTGCATAAATCCTACGGGGCGCTGGCCGTTACCCAAAACTTCTCCCTAACAGTCGAGGCAGGGGATTTGGTGGGGATTCTTGGCCCAAATGGCGCGGGCAAGACCACGCTGTTTCACCAAATCACTGGAACTGTGCGGCCCGACAAGGGCGAGGTGTGGTTTGATGGGGTAAATGTCACAGGCTTGGACGCCTCGCGCCGCTGCCAGATGGGCATCGCTCGGTCATTCCAAGTGCCGCATCCCTTTGTGGGCATGACGGTCTATGAAAATATTCTGGTCGGGGCCACCTTTGGCCGATCGACCCAAGACCCGCGCAAATTGGCGCTGGATGTGATGGATCAAACGGGCATGGGGGCAAAGGCCAACCATTTGGCGGGGGCGCTGACCCTATTGGATCGCAAGCGGCTGGAAATGGCGCGGGCCTTGGCCGCCGATCCAAAGCTGCTGCTGCTGGATGAAATCGCGGGCGGGTTGACCGATAGTGAATGTATTTCCCTGCTGCAAACCATCCGCGATGTACATGCGACTGGCGTGACGATTATCTGGATCGAACATGTTGTTCACGCGCTTATGTCGGTGGCCAAGCGGCTTGTTGTGGTGGATTTTGGCCGCAAAGTCACCGAAGGCGCACCCGCCGATGTCATGGCCTCGGCCGAGGTGCGGGCGATTTATATGGGGGAAGATGCTGTTGTCTGATCTGGTTCTAGACATAGACAAGCTAGACGTCTTCTACGGTGGCGCGCAGGCGCTGCATGGGCTGTCTTTGCAGGTCAGGCAAGGCGAGTTGGTATCCCTGATCGGCGCGAATGGCGCGGGCAAAAGCACGTTGTTCAAGGCGATTTGCGGCATGGTGCAGCCGCGCGCAGGCGATATTCGCCTGAAAGGGCACAGCATTGTTGGCAAAGTGCCAGCGCATATCACGCAGGCAGGGGTGGCGATGGTTCCCGAAGGGCGGCGGCTGTTCCGCTCGCTTTCGGTCGAGGAAAACCTGATCATCGGCGGCTATGTGGGCAGGCCGGGCCCTTGGACTTTGGCCAAGGTTTATGAGGTGTTTCCCATTTTGAAGGAACGCCGCGCATCACCTGCCACCGCGCTTTCGGGTGGGCAGCAACAGATGGTGGCGATTGGCCGCGCGCTGATG